>JBHLKP010000085.1:0-14719 GCA_048886525.1 Candidatus Hodarchaeota archaeon
TCAAATGGTGTTTTTGTTGTCGATGGCCATCCTCTTAAATGAGAAGCACCAACAGCAGCACTGGCATAACTTAACCCCAGTGCTAATTTTCCTCTTGGATCCCATGCAGCCATTTCTAAACCTTTCACGGTAATGGCATAATCATTCGTTCCTTCTCCAAAAATTTCAGCAACATATTTTGTTCCTTCTGCAAGTATTTTTCCTACTCCTTGTTTCCTAGCAATTTTGTGTATAAGATCAAGGAGCCCTTTACTATCTCCAAATTCAATTTTTTCTGCCTTATACTGCTTTGGAACAAGATTCTTTTCAGAACATTCCATAAAGAAGGCTAGTGTACTTCCTAAGGAAATTGTGTCAAGAGAATACATATTTGCTAGATAATTAGCTTCAACAACCGTCTCGAAATCAACTTCACAGTTTGAGCCAATCATCGCCAAAGTTTCATACTCTGGTACGGCAATTGTATGGTTTTCTTTTGCAAATGCAAATTCTCCTTTGAAAATATGAGAACATGAAATAGGACACTTAAAACAAGGTCTTTTTTTCGTTTCATATTTATTTAAGGCCTCTTCTTCAAGTAAGGACGGATTTTCTATAGTTCCAGAACTGAAATTTCTAACAGGAATTTGATCACGATTCGAAGCAACTGTAACTAAGTTTGGAGTACCAATACGATATATCCTTAAACCAGAAGTACGTCCAGTTGTTGCCCGATTCCGTAATTGAGTTGATATCTCTTTAACTTTTTCTGGATCTGCCACAGATACTCCATTAGAAGTTCCCTTAATTACTATGGCAAGAAGATTTTTACTGCCAAAAATCGCCCCAATTCCCCCTCGAGCCAGATTTCGGAAACTTTCAGAGGTAATGCAGGCATATTTAACCATATTCTCACCTGCTAATCCAATTGACATAATTTTTACATCTGGCCCATGTTCTTTTTGAATTATAAGCTCTTTATCCAATGCAGATAATCCTTGAAGATGTTTCCCATCTTGAATTTGGACATCATCATCAAAAATAGTGATATAACGTGGTTCTGACGCGATACCCTCAATGATTACTGCATCATAACCAGCAAATACCAATTCAGGACCGATCGTTCCTCCAGCATGGGAATCTAAGAATAATCCTGTGAGAGGGGACTTAGTTACAACGCAAAAACGTCCACTAAGCGGAACCTGTGTCCCCTGTAATGGCCCTGTAGTTATTATAATCTTATTTTCTGATCCTAGCGGATCAATTTTTGGTTCTAATTCCTTAGTCAAAATATAAGCTCCCAAACCTTTCCCTCCCATAAAGGTTTCTATAATTTTTTCAAATTCAGGGAGTTTTTCATTAATGATCTGATTTGATGATAGATTGATTCTGATGATTCGGTTATTATATCCATTTGACATTATTAGAGCCACACCCTTTTTATGTACGAAATCAATAAAAATCTCATCCATGAAAAAAGCGATACTGCTTAAATCGAATCATTAAATATCCTTTTTTTATTCTAAATATATTGAATTTCTTACTGGTGTCTTAAAATGACTAAAAAATTATCGATTTCAGGTGGATCATTGGTAGCAAAGTCTCTTGTTCAAGAAGATGTAAAATATGTCTTCTCTATTTCAGGAGGTCATATTAATCCAATTTACCGTGGTTTAGTTGAAGAAGGAATAGAAATTATTACTACTCGTCATGAACAAGCCGCAGGTAACGCTGCAGAAGGTTGGGCAAAAATCACGCGAACCCCTGGTATATGTTTAGTCACCGCTGGGCCTGGATTTGCCAATATAATTCCTGCTTTAATCAGTGCCTACTATTCAAAAAGTCCAATCGTTGCTATTACAGGCCATACTCCCTTGAAACATATTGATCTTTATGCAAGTCAAGAGTTAGATCAGATCCCTCTCATCACCCCTGTTACAAAATATGCAAAAATGGTTTACGATACAGCAAGAATCCCTCAATATATACAAGAGGCATTTCGAGCGGCTACTGCAGAAAATATGGGTCCTGCTTTGGTGGATATTCCCCAAGACATTCAAACATTACATTGGGAGATTGATGATGAGAATAGATACTTCAATCTTCCACCTTCAAAGTATCGAACCCAAGGAAAGACGTACCCAGATCCACTATTAGTAAAGGAAGCTGCGAAACTTCTGGTAGAAGCTCAAAATCCAATTATCATTGCAGGAAGCGGAGTTTATTGGGGAAATGCTGCTGAAGAAATATTTTCATTAACTGAATTTATGTCAATTCCGTTGGCTTACTTTGATTTGGGTAAAGGGTGTATCCCTGATCTACATCCGCTTTCAATTGGAAATGCAAGTCAAAATCCAATTCTATGTCGCGCAGATGTAATCCTTGCTATCGGTGTAACATTTGAGGAACTACTAGGATTTGGAACTAATCCAATGTTTTATGATCCTGATGTAAAAGTGATCAATGTTGATCCTGATCCTACGCATCTTGGGAAAAATAGGCCCTTAAGTTTAGGTGTTGTATCTTCCATAGCCCCATTTTTGAAAGAATTGATATTCACGTTGAAAAAGATTACTCAAGTTAGGAATATGCATCTAAATTGGGCAAACACAGCAAAGAAGGACAGAAATGAGCTTGAATCCCTGATCATTGGACATGTTACCGAATCCCATGAAGTACCAATAAAACCACAAAGGTTAACAAAAGAACTTCAATCATTTCTTGATCATGATACTCGACTAATTTTAGATGGAGGAGATACAACCGTATGGGCTCAATTAATACTCAAGGCAGACTATCCAGGACAGATTATTGGATCTCAAGGTCATCTAGGACATCTTGGTGCTGGGTTGCCTATGGGAATAGCTGCAAAACTAGCTGAACCTGAGAAAAATATTATAGTTCTTACTGGAGACGGTAGCTTCCTTTTTAATGGCGCAGAAATAGATACTGCCATTAGATATGATCTTCCACTTGTAATAATTATTGAAAATGATTCTCAATGGGGAATGATAGCACATAATCAAGATTTATCTTGGGGAGAAAGAATTGGTACTACTTTAGATGAAAAAGGGCATATAGATTATGTGAAATTTGCTGAGAGTCTTGGAGGTCAAGGAGAACTAGTTACGAGACCGGAAGACATTACGAATGCAGTTAAAAAAGCACGTGATAGTGGAACAGTATCATTAGTTGATGTAAGGATTGATCCTTTTGAAACTAACATATTAAACCAACTTGCAGCGGCTAAATCTGATCCTGATTATTGGAAATAAGCTTATAGGTGAGATTAAGTATGAGTATTTTAATCACAGGTGGAACAGGCTTCATTGGATCGTTTTTAGCTAGATCTCTCCTTTCTACAACAGATAAGGAACTCGTCTTATTTGACTATGCTATTAACCGAAAAAGAATAATGGATATTGAAAACAATCCTCGTGTTCAAATTTTTCAGGGGGATGTTTCTTGTTGGTCAGAATTAATTTCCCTTTTCAAGAAATGTGATCCTATTGAAACAATCTTTCATTTTGGAAGTATTATGCCTCCTATAACTGAAGAGAAATTAGAAACTAGCTTCCGAGTAAATATTCAGGGTACATTCAACATCCTCGAGTGTTCTAGGTATTTTTCTATACCAAAGATTATTTATTCAAGTAGTGGAGCTATTTATGGACCTGGGGTCAGCTTACCAATAAATGAACAATCATATCGTGATCCTTGGACCTTCTACGGAGTTGGAAAGGTATGTTCTGAAGTACTTGGAACATATTATTCACATAGTCAAAATATTAATTTTACTGCGCTGAGATTGCCAGCTCTCGTTGGCCCTGGAAGAACTGGAAGCGGTATGACAATATATTCAAACAACGTAATTCAGTATCCTGCTCAAGGGATGAAAGCAATATGCAATGTTGATCCTGACGTCACTATACCTATTCTTTATATTAAAGATCTGACTCAGGTTCTCAAAAGAATTCTAGATGATGAAAAAACACAACATAACACATACAATATTGATGGTTTTTGGATCTCAGCAGAGGAATTAGTTCAGATTGTACAAGATGAAATACCAGAAGCAGATATATTATATGAACCAGATCCTCAATTATCTTTTCAGTTGAGAAGTTGGTCGTTCTTAAAAGGAGAAGATAAATTAGCTCGAACTGAGCTAAAATATGAACCGCAATTTGCTCCAGAGAAATTCGTTAAAGATTTTATAAAAGAAGTACAAGTAAATCCTCAATTTCAAATATAGGTTAAAAAAATGGAATTTAAGAATATAAAAAAAATTGGGATTCTTGGCGCTGGGATTATGGGGCCGGGAATAGCAGAAGTTTTAGCAATATTTGGATCTGATTATGATTTTAACATTTATTTATATGATATTTCTGAACAGGCATTACAAACAGCTGAATTCCGAATGCAAAATGATTTTAAGAAGGTTGAAAGTGTTGGTTTATTTAGCTCAGAAGATTTATATAAAGCTAGAGATCGAATTTTACTTGGTACTGATTTTAATCCTCTAAGTGATTCACAACTCGTCATTGAAGCGGTTCCTGAGAAGATTAAGCTTAAGAAAGAGATCTTCAAAAAATTAGATCAACATACTTCTTCTTCAACTATCTTAGCTACCAATTCATCAGGATTGAGTATCACCGAAATTGCAAGTGTTACTAATCGTCCTGAACTTTGTATTGGTACACATTTTATGAATCCTCCTCTTCTTATGCCATTAGTGGAGGTTGTTAAGGGAGAAGAAACTTCAGAAGCAGTTGTCCAAACAATGATTAAATTTCTCTCAAGTGTTAATAAACGGCCTGTATTAGTTAAGAAAGATCTTCCTGGATATGTTCATAATCGTTTACAAGCAGCTGTATTTCGAGAAATAATGTATCTAGTAGATGAGGATGTTATGAACATTGATGACTTAGAAACAACAGTCCGTTACGGTCTTGGCTTACGTCTTCCAGTAATGAAGGTTTTTGAAATGGTTGATCTTATGGGATTAGATACTATTCAAAACGTCCTTTCATATCTGTATCCAAATTTAGCTAGCTCAAAAAAACCACCTGAATTTCTTTCTAGGATGATTAGGGATGGAAAACTTGGTGTGAAGAGTGGAAAAGGTTTTCATGACTATTCTCAAGGGAATATGCAAGAATCGATGAGACAAAAAGAATCAGCGACATTTCAGTTGTTAATGATGATGCAGCAATATGATTGAAGTTGAATTATTTCTTATCTGAACAAACTTGAATCTAGCACTAGAAATAATTTTGCTTTAGAGCTAATTTTTTCTTCGCTTTTAATTAGTAGACTTCCTTTTGACAGAACATAATTAACTCTACGTAACTCTTTGAAAGACGGTTTATATGTCGTTATTGAGATTTTACGTAATCTTCTATCTTTAGAGGTGAATATTGGGAATTTTGACTTAATTTTGAATAGACCGTCCCACAAACGTGGAGAGCATTGAAAAAATATTAAGTCAGAGAAATTAATAATTTCTCTCCATTCATGAAGTTTTTTTCTAATTTCTTGATAAAATTCTTGAGTTAGTTCTAATCGAAGTCTTCCTCCTCCTCTTGATTTACCCTTGAGAGCCAAATATGTTAATTGTGCCTTTCCTTGTCTTTTTCTAACCATATATTTTCTTATTACTTTATGATGTGTTATTACACCTTCTTCAATTGTACCTAAAGCGGCATAACCAGCTCTGATTAATAAAATTAAGTAGTTGGCTTTCTTGTTAAACTCACCAGAGATTATTCCATCAAGTAAATTTGGATTTAATGCGTGTTGAACTAGAGGGATATTCAGAATAAATTCAAAGCTACCAATAGCTTTAATACAGTGTAGGTCTCTAGTAATAGGATTATAAGATATGACAAGATTTGATTGACGTAATTTATTTAATATATCAATTGTGTCTGTATACGAAAGCGATAAATAGCTAGAAATCAATTTAATCCAACTAAATATAGTGAATCATCTTTTAACTATATTCTATTAGAAATTCTCTGGTTTACATATGGGAATCTTCATTTTTAGTTCAAATAATCTATTTGAATATGATGGTTTTACGATCCAAGCCGTATCAAGTCCTCTTCCTGTTCCTGCAATGCATATAATGTCAGAAGTTGATTCTATTAGACCTGCATCTGAAACCATTATTGCCATTTCCATTACTACTTTTGTTCCTTCACCAAAGCAACGTCTTAATGTTACTGCAAGCATTTCAATTGGTAACATTGTATCATGTGTCAATCGAAAACTTCTTTCTAGTCCTGCAAATGCATGTGTTGAAGTATGAAAGATCGTGGTGGGTCTTTCCTCTAAAATTTTTTTCTTCATTTCCGAAGAAAACTCATTTACAACATCATCTCTAAAACCTGAGTGATGAGTAACAATAATCAGTTGAAAAATTTCATCTTGAAACGTTTGAATTGCTTCTAAGGCTGAATAGCCTTTAGTACTTGCAACAACAATGGTTTTAATTCCTGATTCGATCGATGCTTGATATGCTAGTCTTAATGCTTGTTTAGTATTCTTACTACCTCTTTCCTTGAAATACGTTGATTGCATGAAATTACCTCCAAAATATACTTTTTAAAAGTTTAGTTTTATTTTTTCACTCGTGGGAGGAAACGTCCAGTATTTTTTTGGTATTTTTCGTATTTATTTCCAAAATAATTAACCAATAATGATTCTTCATAAATCGATGTCTTATAGTAACCGTAAATTCCAATCAATAAGGGAAATATAAGAAGTGATTGAAAAATGAGTGAAAATCCCAAAAAATAATAACAGTATGAGGCATAAAGTGGATGGCGGATAAAACGATACATTCCTTTAATTTCCAGTTTAATTGGAATTCCCCATGAAATTGCTCTATCACCCCGTGATATTCTACCAAAACAAGCAACAATCGTTGATATGGCAATTAATAATAGACCAATTAATTGCAAAAAGGTATTAATTGGTTCAATCTCTAAAAGAATGTTGTAAAAGGTCTGCTGGTCCAAGAATCCCGTAAAAGGTACTATTAAGAAAAGTAACCAAAGATAGGCTGTTGGGAATAAAGTTATTATCATAATTGTTTTGCTATTCCATTCTGGGGGATTTTCTTTTTCCACTCTAGAAGGTTTTTTTTTATGATATTGATAAGTTTTAAAGTCTAAAGGAAAATGTATTGCAATATATACTATAAAATTCATACCAACAAAAATACTCAAGTGAGTGTATTCTAGCATGTTACATTCCAAATTTTTAACAATATTAGTTTTGTTTCTTAAATTAGTTTCTTCCTTGGCAATTTAAGGTTAGTCTAAAATTTGATAACTTTTTCTAATCGGCCAATCGCTAGGTTTAGCATCTGAAATCGAAGGTTAAATGAATTTTTTTTTGTTATCAAACTAAAGAAAGATATGTTAAAACTTAGAATGTTCTGAATCTAGCTAAATATATATAAAAAGATCATATTTTTAGTGAAAAACATGGAAAATGTTGTTAAAAAGGGTCAACAGCGGTTTTACGTTCTTTCAGTCGATCTTATACAAGCTATATTTCTCTTTTGGTTTGTTAGTGGCCATACCTGCCTTTGGTGGGATCATACTATCGAGACACGATATCCTGATGTACCATTAGTTGTATTTTTATTCATCACTTTTGCCTTAATTGTTCCACCAGGGTTTCTATTTCTATATTCATTTAATACTGTAAATTCATTACTTAGAAAAAAATCAATTGAAGAACGTAAGGAAAGTAGATCACGTCTTTTAAGACGAGGATTAATTTTCTTTTTTATTGCTGAACTTGCCGAGGTTTCAACAGCATTAATTACATCTCCAAATTATCTTCTAAATTCTTTCTTTACTTGGGAATTATTTCATCAATTTGCTTTTTCTACTTTATTTATTTTATTACTCTTTGAGATTGCTTGGTTAATTGAAAGGTACAACAATTGGTCTTACCAGAAAATTTGTATTGCGGAATTTATAGTCTGTTTTAGCATAATATTAGCAATTTACCTAGTTTTTCATGATTATACCCAAACTAAAAAGATTGAGGGGTTATTTGTAAATTTAGAGCTAAAATCAATCTTAGAACGAGCATTATTTGAATCTGGACAAGCTCCTATCATACCCTTCCTACTATTCTCTCTACAAGGAGGTTTTTTAGCTTTGTTTCTAGATTTGCCTAATGAACAGAGACGAACTACTAATATTAAGGCTAAATTTGTTATAATTTCCGGAATCGTGCTTTTTATCATTGGTATACTATCTTTAAGCATTGAAAAATACGTCTCTCCAGTGATGTACTATCCTGCTTCCTCTCCTGTAGTTTTTATTTCTTTAGGAGTAATACCATTAGGTGTAATATTACTAATTTATCTTTTGGATATTAATTCACTCTATTCTCGTCGGTCAATCCACAAATTGTTAGCGCCATTTGTGCTTGTAAGCAAAATTACATTAACTGTTTATATTGTACACAATCTTGCTTATATAATTCCACCAGACACAAAAATCGTTCAGTTCCTAATAACTGATATACATATAGCTTTAGGTGTGGGGGTTATCTATTCAATTTTTTTCATATTTATTGCCTATTTATGGCAGAAATGGAGTTTCAGATATAGTATTGAATGGGTAATCTGGAAACTGCAAAACTCTAAATAAGAAGAGAAAAGACCAGCTATCTATATGCCCCAAACATTACATAGTTTTCTAGACCTCAAAATCACTCAAAAGGAGCTTGAAAAGCATCTTTGGGAAGCAAGTAATATATTGCGTGGAAGTGTTGATGCCACAGAGTATAAACATTACATATTTGGGTTATTATTTCTTAAACGGTTGAATGATGTTTTTGAAGAGGAAGTTGAGGCAATTATAGCTAGTACAGGGGATGAATACAGTGCATGGGAAACTCCAGAAACGCATGAATTTTTTATACCCAAAGAAGCTCAATGGTCAGAAATAAGACCTCAAACTATTACAAAAGCATGTAAAAGAATTGAAGAGTACAACCCTGTGTTAACTGGAGTTTTAACAAGTATTGGATTCAATATTAGTGATCGTTTGCCCTCAGATGTATTATCTAGGTTAATTAAGCATTTCAGTTCACTACGTTTAAGAAATAGTGATCTTGATGATCCTGATATTTTAGGAAGAGCTTATGAGTTCTTAATTTCTAAATTTGCGGAAACTTCTGGAAAAAAAGATGGTGAATTCTACACACCTCATAATTTAGTAAAACTAATCATAGAATTACTTCAACCTGAAGAAGGAATGTGGATATGTGATCCAACAACGGGATCAGGTGGCATGTTAATTCAATCTGTTGATTTTATTAAAAGAAAGAAGGGTAATTGGGCATCTCTTTCACTTTTCGGGCAAGAAAAAAATATCAATACTTGGGCCATTTGTAAGATAAATATGCTTTTACACGGGATAAAAAACTCACGAATTGAGAAAGGTGATACTATAAGAAACCCGAAATTGATTACAAAAGATAACCATTTATTATTATATGACTTAGTAATAGCTAATCCCCCTTTTTCGTTAAAAAACTGGGGAACCGAAATTGCGGAGCAGGATCCTCACAATCGGTTCAAGTTTGGAATTCCGTCAAATAATTACGGAGATTTGGCATTTCTACAGCATATGTTGTCAACTCTTAGGCCAAGCGGAAGAATGGGTATTATTTTGCCACATGGAATTCTATTCAGAGGAGGAGCTGAGAAAAGAATCCGAAAAGCATTGATTGATTACGATTTGATTGAAACCATTATTGGATTGCCTCCCAATTTATTTTTTGGAACTACTATCGCTTCCTGCATATTAATTTTAAATAAATCCAAGCGATCTGACCATCGACGACAAGTCCTATTTATTGATGGCTTCCAGCTGTATCAGGAGGGAAAAACACAAAATTTACTAAGAGAAGAAGATATTTCTCAGATTGTAACAGCATATAAAAATTTTGAGAATACTGAAAATTTTTCTCGTGTTGTACCATTAAAAGAAATCCGTGATTTAGGGCATAATCTAAATATACCATTGTATGTTGAAACCATAGAAGAAGAAGAAGAAGTTAATATCTCGGATACTCTTTTTGAAATAAATGAGCTACGTAAATTAGAAAGTGATCATTCTTCCTTAAATTTGAATCTGAGTACTTTTCTAAAGAGTGCCCATTTCGATGAAGAATTCAATGAAGATAAATTACCAAGTACTTGGTACAAGGTAAAATTAGGTGAGCTCGTGGAATTAGAAACTGGAAAAAGAGCCAAAGGAGGTGCTCTTAAAGAAGGTACGGTAGCTAGTATTGGTGGTGAACATATACTAGAATCAGGTGAAATTATGTGGGATAATATTAAATTTATACCAGAAGAATTATACGATAAATCTCTCTCCCAAGGAAAAATGAAATTAAACGATATTTTATTAGTTAAGGATGGAGCTACGACAGGAAAAGTGGCTTTAGTAAGAAATTTACCATTTTCTAAAGCAGCTGTCAATGAGCACGTCTTCATTGTTAGAAGTAAAGATACTCAAAAACTTAATACCCATTTTTTATTCTATATTTTAAATTCCTCAATTTGTCAAAAACAAATTAAGAGAAGGTTTCATGGGGTAGTAGGTGGTATTAATCGTTCAGATTTTAGAACAATTCAGATTGCACTTCCTCCTATAGCAGAACAGAAAAAAATTGTTAAAATATTATCGATGGTCGATATTCAAATTTTCACTACAGAAACAATTGCAGAAAAGACAAAAAAATTGAGAAAAGGACTATTACAAAAATTATTAACGGGAAAAATCAGGCCAGAGCTATAAAAAAAAGAGTAAGAAGAATTTTTTCTACAATCTTCTTACTCTTCGATCGCTGTAATATCGATTCCCTTCGTTTCGGGTATAAGCCTTGGAACAATCAGCATGGTTAAGTAGGCAAATGTGCAAAAAAGCATTGCGACTGCTAATGCTTGAGCGTAACCTAGAGGATTTTCTAATAAATCAACAGTAGGTTCTAGCAATTCAGCGATAATTCCGACAAGGAAAGCACCCCAAGCTAGTCCACGGGCAACAGAAAATATCATTGAAGTAGCAGTTGCACGAAATCGTGTAGGAAAGACCTCACTAGCCCAAACTCCGAATACACCATGCATTCCAAACGAAACTGTCAAAATAAGACAACCTATTACAATCAAAGGAGTTAAAACTAAAATAAAATTCGAAATAAAGAATATTAATGCTCCAATTAGACCAATTATTGAACATCCAATGAATGCATTTCTACGGCCAATACGATCACTTATCCAACCAGTGGTGAATAAAGCAAAAGCAGCAATAACCATCACTCCTAGCATCACAATCCTTGCAAGAGTGGCTGCAGAATCGATATTTCCACCCATATTTTGTAACTCATAGGTAAATAGATATTCAAAATAAGTAGGTGCCCAATCCGCTAGTGTATGATAAGCAAATTCAGAAAGCCAGAACAATAATGTCAATAGAACGGTAAATTTAAGCCACTTTCCTTTTAGGATGTCAAATATTCGTATATTCTCTGATTTTACTTCTTCCTCGAGTTGTGTGGTTTTTTTATAATCTGACCAGACTTGAGATTCATCTAAAGCAAACTCTAAGTATATTAGAAATGGAACAGGGAAAAGAGCAGAAAGAAAGCAAATTCTCCATCCATCAAGAACAAGAGGCCCTAAGATAATAGGATCAATTTCTCCAAAGATCAATGTTACGATCACTGCTGAAATATAACCAACAACAAAAGTTGCATGAACTAATCCGCCAGCAAATCCTCGCTTTTTTGATGAAAACGTTTCTGATAATAGAGAAAATGAAATTCCCCATGAGACACCCAGTCCAGATAGTAATCTCAGCACAGCAAATATCTCAAAAGTTGGTGCAAATGCTGAAAGAGAAGTGAAAACAGAATCCCAAAGAATGGATAATAGAAGAATATTTTTTCGGCCAAAGCGATCAGCCAATTCACCAAAAATAGCCGCTCCGAAGACAGTCATTACATATTGCGCTGAAAAGACGAAACCAATTGATACTTTATCAACACCGAATGTTACGCTAATTGTTGTTGCAAGTAAACTAACTAATACTAAAGCATATCCATCATGAGCCCATCCAATTATGCCCGCAATTAACACAGGGATTTTACTTGTATTTTTGACTTCTGTCATAATTAATCACTCAGAGAATTGGTAATATTTATAGTTAAAGAATAGTCGTCTAATTCCTAATTAGTTTAAAAAATCTTTTGCGTAATTTCAAAAAATTAAACGCTAGAGAAGAAAAGAAAGATACTGAATTTTTTAAATAGTATTTGGAATTAGAATTTCTTTTTTTAGCCGAATATTTTTTTAAGTAAATAGTTTAAGTGTTCTTGTATCTTATCATCTAAATCTCCAATAGCGCTGATTCTTTTCCATACGTCCTCTGTTAATCCATAGCTCTGTAACCTATCTGGTAATAGTAGCTTCCAACGATATACACCTTCTTGATAATTAGGTGCTTTATCCAATATGATTTGGTATTCTATAGAGAGTTGGAAATATACTTTTTGTGATGCAGGGTCAAGTGAGACATTATCAATAGTAGGAATTATGGAATCTAGTGGTATATCTTGAGAAACCCGTTTTGGAGCGGGTTTTGGTAGAACGAAAGGTGAGTAATTTATAGTTCCGTAGAGCTCTTTAGGAGTTCTTGGAATGAATTTATTATTTAGATCTTCCTCTCCTTTCTTAAAATCATATTGTAAGTCTTCTGGAATAACTGGTTTAAAATCTACTTCTTTTCTTTCCGTTAGAGATTCAGTATTTCCACAATGAGGACAAGGATTATCCTTATCAATCTCCTTCGATATCACATAATTATGGCATTTTTTGCAGACAGGGATTTTGCAGCAAACTCCTTTGAATACTCTAAGCTAAAAGATTTCTGTTATAAATAAGTCAATAATTTTAAAATGTCTATTCTACAATTTTTAGTAGTTCATGTTTTACAACAGCAGAGCTCTTATTAGTAATGGTAATTTTGTTCATTTTATCCCCATCTTTCAATTTATATATAATTTCTAGCCCTTCTGTTATTTGACCAAATATTGTATGTTTTCCATCCAAATGGGGTTGTGGTTCGCGAACAAGAAAGAACTGGGAACCACCTGTATCTTTTCCAGCATGCGCCATTGATATCATTCCACGATCATGTTTATGTTTTCCAAAGTTTTTCTCTGTTTCACAGGGAATCTTATAACCAGGCCCACCTGTTCCTGTTCCATGAGGACATCCACCTTGAGCAACAAAATTCGGGATACATCTATGAAAAGATAAACCATCATAAAATCCCGATTCTGCTAAGGTTATAAAGTTTTTAACAGTATTTATGACTTCATCGAAAAATTCGATTACGATTTCGCCATACTTAGTATCGATTATTGCGGTTGTCAACGTTTAATCTCCTTTACTAGTAGATTTTCTGTTTATCTTTTTTCTTTTTGCCATTTAGCTGAGATTTATTAATAATTCACATAATTGTTAATTTAGCAAGAATCTTATTGGATCTTTTCTTTTTGTCAATTAGAGTAACAAAATTTCCATAAAAGTAGCAATTAATCCATCATTTGAATGCATTCTCTCCTAAAGAAAACGGAAATCTGAGTAAAAAAATGGGATATGATAATGAATTGGAACGTTAGATTAGCGTATATTCAAACTATTTCATCAGCAATTGGTATGGGTATTGTACAAGTCGCTTTTGCAGTTTATGTAAATCAAATTCTAGAACAGGTGAATTTCGTACTTGGTGTCTTACATACAACAAGTGGATTTGCTTCAACGATTTTCGTTTTCCCGTCTGGCTATCTAGCTGACAAGTATCGACGAGATATTTTGATCAGAATGTCAGTTTTTTTCGGGATAGTCTCTCAAATAGCTCTTGTATTTTCAACAACGTTACTAAATGCTGATATTATACTTATTATTTTATTCATTGCTCAAGCTTTAGCTGGAATAGGGTGGGGATTATCTGGCCCAGCAGCTCAAGCACTTCTTGCAGATAGCATAGAATCAGGAGATCGTAGCAGAATATTTGCTAATATGCACTTACTTAGTTTTGTTGCAGCAGCAATAGGTCCATTTTTTGCAGCAGGATTAACATTTATAATTGGAAACACTTGGGATTTAGAAACTCTTAAAAATCTTATAGTTATTGGAGCAATCGGGACTACATGTTCATATATTTCAATAGCCTTTGCTTCAGATGATAAAGCGTTAATCTCTAAAATAGAACAAACTTCCGCTCCCCGAATAGAAAAAGAAAGCATGATCGAAGATTTTCCAATAATGACATTATTTGGACGATCCTTTTCATATGATGTAATTATTCCTATTCTTATTGTAACTTCGGGAATTATAATAGGATTTGGAGCAGGAGCAACAGTCGCTTTTTTTCCAATACTTTTCGCAAATCCAGCAATTGGGTACGGTCTTCAACCTTTTTTTACTTATGTAATTTTTGGAGTCACTAATATAATTTCAGGAATTACAGGAATTTTTGCGCAAAGAATAATTCCAATATTTGGTCGTATTGGATCTATGTTCCTTTCACAAGGATTTGCAATTATCTGCTTGCTAGGTCTTGTAGCAAATCTTGTTCTATATCAGGAAAATTATATTTCTTTTGATATATCTATTGCATTACTAGTCATA
>JBHLKP010000086.1:0-14473 GCA_048886525.1 Candidatus Hodarchaeota archaeon
AAGTTTTTCTATGATATATCAGAATTTGATACATGGATTTATTAAAAATTCGTTTTCTATCATATATATTTAAGTTCTTTCCTTATTTCCACCGATTTTGTTATTAGTCGGAATGCTTTTTAATGATATGAAAATACTGACACTTATTATCAACAAATCATCTTTTACCCCATTAAAACCTATTAAATTTATATGAGGAGTTATAGAATGGCTGAGTATCAGGCTGAAGAGATATTAAAACAATCAGCTGTAAAAAAGCGGGAAATGTCAATAAGAATTGTCATAGCAATGATTGTTCTTGGAGCTTTTTTCTCGTTTGCAGCAACTTATGCAGACATGACAACAGGAATTTTTTCTGGATGGGCTTTTATGTTTGTAGCAGCCTTAATTTTATCCAGGTACTTTTCATGGATCGGAGATAGAGCAAGTAAACAAGAGTTAGCATTAGTTTTAGCCGGAACACCGGCTCTCTCATCTGCTACGGTCGTTTATTGGGTTCAATTTGCGACACATGAGAGTGTCCTTGATGCAGGTATAACTCTACCATGGTGGATGTTGCCAGATATCAATTCTTCCATTATTGCAGAGCGAATTCCAATAGCTGTAGAGTGGTTGATACCAGTAATTTTATTTTACTCTATTTATCAGATTGGAATACTTTCTGGTCTAGGATTCGGCTTTATCTTAAGAAAATATTACATGGAAATCGAAGTGATGCCTTGGCCAATCCATTCTCTAAAAGCTGAAACTGTGAGAGATCTCTCTTCAGGAAAATTTGATTATCGTTTCCAATATTTTGTTAAGGGTCTGATTGCTTCTTGTATTATTATGGCATTCCTTTATATTCCTAATACATTGGATACAACTATGCCAGAGCTGACGATAGCTTTAACAAATTGGGAACCTTTGAAATCAATTCTTGAATGGCTACCATTCCTCAATCCAGCGCTTCCATTAGACGATCCTGGATCTAGAGGAAATTTAATAGAAACTACAATATTTTTTACAGAAGAACTCTGGAATATTAGTCCATTATTAAAAGGTGCATTCTTTGCGATAAGTTTCAACGCATTCTTTTTTATATTAGGCTTCCTTGTACCAAAAGAAGTATCCTTCGGTGCTTTAATTGGTGCTCTTACATTTAGTCTCTTAGTAATGCCTCTATTAGCCATGATGTATATCTGGGGATTTAGTCCAATTGGTCGATTTGCAGATTTAGAATGGTTTGCTCAAGGGATAAACTTTGAAGGTTTATGGCCATTCTTGAAATATACAAGTGAAGGCGGTTCCAAAGGAGCCATTATGGCTCTTTGGGGAGAATCACAAAGTTTATGGGGTATAAGCTTTTCAGCAGCGATTATTTTTGTTGGTTCACTGTTACCTATCATTTTGAGCAGTAAACTACTGATTGCCTCACTTAAAGACCTGAAAAAAATGAGAACAGTGTCAGGTCAAGGCGAACTTCCATTAAGAACAAGTTTAACTGTATTTTTCGGAATTGGTATAATATTCGGAATTATATGGATAATCTTGGCAAATTACTTCGATCCGATTTGGATAATTGTTGTGCTATTTTTAGTCACCCTTTTTCCTTTAATCAGCAATTTAATGATTACTCGGTCACTCGGTACAATGGGAATGGGTGTGGCTCCATCTCCAGAACTATTTTCTCTTACAATTTTCTTTTCAGGTATTCGACGGAACTATCCTGCATACTCAGTTGGTAATGTTATTTTTTCATCCCAGCAATCGGGGTGCGGATACATTGCGCATTGTGTGATGGCTGAACAAGTCGATTTAACATTTTGGAAGGTAGGCGCGATTGAATTCGTTCGACGTGGTGTTCCAATGTTAATTGGTCCTTTTGTTGCGCTATTACTTTGGGCAGCTTATGGGTTACGTTCAGAAAAATTACCAACAAATGCATGGGATCCAGGAATTGAAACCACGGTTGCATTTCTTACTGGTAGTTTAGAAGTTTTCAAAATTCTACCCTTATTATTAGGAGCCTTAGTTGGATTAATTCTGGTTCTTATACGAATTCCCCTAGGATTTTCACCGATTAATCCTATCGGCGTTGGTATCGGTACAGCAATGCCTCCATTCTTAATTGTAACTATGGGTCTTGGTGGATTGGCTCGAATTGCCTTTATAAAAAGTAAAGGTGTAGAAGGGTTCATGGATATTGGAATGCCTGTTGGAGCAGGCGCTTTAACAGGAGTAGGGTTGATTACTGCCTTAGATGTATTCTTAAATCTATATTTTGCTTTCAGCGCAGAAATGGTAATAATTATAGTCTTAATGATATCAATAGCTATTTTATTGATTCTAGTTTTTTCATTATATAGCAGAAAGAAAAATATGGGTTCTTTAAGATCTTCTAATAATACCTAATATAAAAAAAGGCCATTTTCCTCTTTTCTTTTTTTTCTATGATCAGCTCTATAACTATGTTTGGTACTTATATTTTTATGATTGATTTGACTATGAAAATCGTCTATTCTTGTTATAATAAGAGATCAATTGAGGTCTGATTAATGAAAAGGTTAATTTCAGATATTTTTCAAAATACATTTGAAAAAAGCATAGAATTTTCAGAAATACAATTAGGACATTTTTCAAATACAGAAATTATCTTTGTTGAGGGGAAAAAGAGACTTTCTCAGAAAAATTTTAGGTTAGAAATAAATTTAAGAATCTGGAAGAATGGAAAAGTTGGTAGCAGTTTTACTACAAGTTCATCAGATTTAGCAATTTCAACGTTGGTAGATAATGCAATCGAATCAATAAATGCACTAGATACTAATTCAGATCAATATCATTGGAAAACACACAGCCCAAGGGTAGAAAAAGATTATAGCGATAATAATGATGCAATAAATAGCTCAATCACGACAAAAGATAAATTGGGCCTGATTAAAGCCATTTATAAAGTAATAAATGATAAATCTACTGGTTTAGCCTGTACAATCAATTATTTTGATAAGAATGGAATATTCTATTTTGGGAATTCAGACGGGTATCTGGTAAAAAATCGAATTTCTGATTACATAATTGAGATTAACAATCATTTTCATTATGCGAAAAAGAAAATTCAACGTTCCTACCATCTTTGTGGAAAATTAGGAGAAAATAAACAACTAATTTCAATTTGTAAATCTCTTGTATCAAAGAAGACTCAAAGATTACTAGATTCTAAAATTCTTACCCTTCCTCCTAAGAAAAAGATGAATGTGGTATTTGATGGAGAAATTACGGGAAAAATATTTCATGAATTATGTCATGGCCTAGATGGGGACTTTATTGCCACAGTTAGCCCATGGAGAAAGAAATTAAATAAAGTAATCTTTTCTAAGCTGATTACTGTTGAAGATATTCCTAATCTTGATAATATACCAAATTTACCATGCTTAAAATATGACTGTGAAGGATTTCAAGCTAAGAAAACAACTCTAATTGAAAATGGAAAATTAATGAATTTCATTACAGATGTGCATACAGCAAATCTCCTAAAGTGTTCTAATACTCACAATTCAAGAATTTCTTCTTTTGAATTACCCTCTTTTCCAAATAGCATAAATTTAATTGTTAGTAGTGGTAATTATGGATTCCTAGAGTTAATATCTGAGGCTGGAACAGGACTATATTGTCAAGGAGCATCGGAGATTAATATAGATTGGGAAGAAAAAGAAATAAGAATTATACCAGAAAAAAGTACAATGATTTCACAAGGTGTAGTAATAAAAGAAGCTCATGTCAACGCTAATATAAATTATTCAATTAATGAATTCATGAATGCCTTGAAAGCAATTGGGAAAAAACCTATGGCTACAACAATATTATGTACAAAAGGAGGAGGCATCGTTTGTGGAGCAATATCTCCTCCCATGCTTTTCGAGAGATTAACTGTTCAAAATTAATGATACAGGTCTGTTAATAATGGAAAATCAAAGGAAAGTTCTCCTTTCAGATAAGTCAAGTGAAATATTGAATCAACTGAGGAAAAATGGTATTTCATCTGGAGAAGTATTTGGAGCGATCAGATTTGAAAAACAGGTGTTTTTTTCATCAACAAAGATTTTTGATTGCAGAATTACAGAGAAAACGGGATACGGAATTCGATTTCAAAAAGACGGAAAAGTTTTCTTTCTTTCAATAGACGATATAAACTTCAAATCTATCAATACTATAATAAAAAATTCATTAAATAACCCAGCTCATGCTTATTCATCAAAAATTTTTGAATTTGCTAATCCAAAAGAATCCAAAATGAATAAAAATTTCCTAAAGGTTGCAGATCCACGAATTACAGAAATTTCTTTAGAAGAAATTATTTCAACAGCCAAATCAATATCAGAGATCGTTTATGCTAGTAAGTCACCTTTCTTTCTCAATTCTAGCCATTATTCCACAATTGAAACACATATTGTACTTATAAATTCAAATGATTTAATATTAAACTATACTGATACTTTTCGTTATTTTCAAGCGCAGCTAATAGCCGGCACAAAAAGAGAATTAACTTTAATTCAGTTACTATCGAGATTATATCGAAATTTAGATACAGACTTAGAATCGGTGATCGAGCACGAACTAGAAGAATCAAAAAATTATCGTAAAATTAAGAGAGTGAATGCAAACCAAATCTTACCAGTTGTACTTGATAGTAATTGTATGTGTCAGATTGGAGACATAATTTTAAGACCTTTTTTAACACGTCTTCTATCTCCAGTAATACATGAAGAAAGAAAAAAAATATCATTTTCACATAAAATTGACTTAATAGAAAGATCAGATGATCCCAATAGAATAGGATCGTTACCTTTTGATCATGAAGGTACCTCAACACGCCCATTAAACTTGATTCAAGCAGGAAATCAAAAAGATACTCCTTTGGATCTTCTAAATGCAAAAGATGCTGGTAAATTACCGACTGGAAACTCATTAAGAGGTATACCATTTATATCTTCAACAAACATTTATCGTAATCCACCAAGTCCAGTCCTCACTAATTTAACGGTTAGAACTTATAATGAGAGCGATGAAAGTCTGATTGAAGGCGTAAAAAAAGGGATAATGTTGAAAGGATTTAATTCTCTTAATTATTTTGATATTGAAAATGGAGATTTTGAATTATATTCAACAGAAGCTTTTAATATAAAAAACGGGCAATTAAGGAGCTCAACAGGAAAAATAACTGTCTTTGGTAATATCTTTGAATTACTCTCAACAGTTGAAGCAGTTGGTAATAAACCAACAAGTGGGTATTTTTCATCAATTCCTTCGTTAAGAATCTCAAGAATGCGTATTTTGGGCAAACCTAAGAAAGGTCTTACAAGATTCTTAGTTCCTGGTTGATTTGCTTGAAAAAAGTTCATAATCTGATATTCCATTTCATGATATATCTAGTTTTGACAAAAGATATAATGCTTTATCTAAAAACCTATACACGAAGAGAAAATATTCCAAACAAGAATTCTTCCATTATTGAGATTATTAATGATAAGAATTAAAGTGGATGTTTGGTACATGGTTTCAAATGACAAAACTGTTCAATGCCCATGCGGGCATAACATAAAGAACGAAGCAAATTATAATATTCTTTATCTAAAGAAAGAACTTAAAGAAATTGACATATTGTGCCCAAATTCTACATGTTATCTTGGAGAATTAGGATTTATTAAATTCTACATCGAAAATAATCGTCCTAAATTAAAAATTGCACGGTTTTATTCTCCCTATGTAACTTGGAATGCTACGCAGTTAGGCGAACAAAAAACAAAAAAATTATTGGAGGGACATCTTGAGAGACTAATTACACAGAAAATAAACTGGCGGAATATACTTGATGAAACCACTAATATAGAATAATAGTAAGGAAGAAGAATTAAGATAAAAAAAAATAGTCGGGTTGTAAGACACATTGGTTAAAACAAATCGTTTGGGATTACCGAATACTAGTTATGGAACGAGAACTGCGATTGGTCACGCTGTTAACAACATTCGCCAAAGAAAGGGACGTACATTAATTACAGGAGCAGGAGTCATTTTAGGAGTTTCATTTATTATTACATTAATAACATATTCAAGATTAGTTGATTATTTTGACCCTACATCGAATATTGCCAGAGAACAGAGTTATTTAATATTAGTTGGATTACTTTTATGTGTTGTTGGAGTAGCGAATTCGATGTATATGGAGATAGGACAAAGAAGTAGTGAAATTGGAACATATATGACCTTAGGAACACTTCCTAGACATGTGATAAAGCTATTTATGTTTGAAAGCCTGTTTATTGGATTGATTTCAGGTTTCATTGGATCACTGCTAGGTATTATATTAGGTATATTTTTAACAGCTTTGGAATTTCCCCTGAATGAAATTACTGTTCAATTAGAATTGAATTCTTCATTATATGTTGTTTTATTTTTCTCAGGATCTCTATTGGCTTGTGCTTTGACAACTATTGCATCAATACTCCCTGTATATAGTGCTTCTCGATTGAATCCTGCGGATGCCCTACGTAGAACATAGGTGATGAAAATGAGCTTTCAATTTACCCTTAAAACTGAAGATGTTCACAGAACTTATTTTATGGGAGAGAATAGAATTGAAGCTCTTAAGGGAGTATCTGTGGAGATAAAACATGGTGAATATGTTTCTTTAATGGGACCATCAGGATCAGGTAAAACAACATTTTTCAATTGCGTTGGAGGTTTGGACCAACCAACATCTGGTCATGTATATATAGATGAAGTAGATATCGCTAAACTAGACGCTTATGAATTAGCTTGGTTAAGATGTAGAAAAATTGGATATATCTTTCAAACTTTTAATTTAATACCAGTTTTAACTGCATTTGAAAATGTAGAAATGCCAGCTATTTTCGCCAAAAAACCAAGAGAAGTACGTCAAAAAAAGGTAGAAGAAGTCCTAAAACTTGTTGGGTTAGGAGATCGTATGGATCACAAACCTACTCAATTAAGTGGAGGCCAACAGCAAAGAGTAGCTATTGCAAGATCTTTAGTAAATGATCCAGCAATCATACTAGCAGATGAACCTACAGGGAATTTAGATCTTAATACAGGTCTGGAAATAATTAACCTTTTGAGAAAACTAAACACTGAACAAGGAACTACAGTGCTTACCGCTACACATGATTTGAAGATGATTGATGTCTCTGATCGAATCATTTGGCTAGAAGATGGTAAAGTAAAGCGTATCGAAACAATTCATAACGTGAAAGTCCTATTAGTAGAGGAATCGAAGAATGAGTCCTCTGATCTAGAAAGAATAGAGGTTTAGTGATGACATCAGAAACACCAGTAACGGTAAAGGTATCTGATTTACATAAATATTATTCAATTAGTGATCAAAAAATACATGCACTTCAAGGAATCGATCTAGAAGTTCGACAAGGTGAATATATTGTAATTATGGGGCCATCAGGATCAGGTAAAACAACTTTTCTTAACATAATTGGGGCATTAGATACACCAGACGGAGGAGAATGCTTTATAGACGGTTTATCCCTTTCAACGATGAATAATGATGAATTGTCTTCATTAAGAGTCTTTAAAATTGGATTTGTTTTTCAAACATTTAATTTAATTGATTCGCTAACAGCTCTTGATAATGTTGCTTTTCCTCTAAGATTAGCAGGTAAATCAAATAAAGAAATATATACTCGAGCAAAAGAAGTTCTTGAATTAGTAGGATTAGAAGACCGAATGAACCATAGGCCTTCGGAATTAAGCGGAGGCCAACAACAACGTGTCGCTATTGCTAGAGCTATTGCGAATGAACCAAGTTTAATTCTTGCTGATGAACCTACGGCAAATCTAGATCTACAAACAGGTTTCCAAATAGTGGAATTGCTTCGAAAATTGAATAAAGAAACAGGTGTTACTGTAATTAATACGACTCATGACTTAAAATTAATTGATATTGCTGATAGAATCTGTTGGTTACGGGATGGGGAAATCACGAGAGATCAAAAAAGGATTGTTGTCGAATTAACAGAAGATGATATACAGATACCTTGGAAATAGAATATTTAGCTAGATATAATCTTATTAGTATAATTATTAATCTCTTTATGTAAGAACTGAGCAATTGCAGGAACATTTAAAGGCCATATATAGTGGATATCAACGTTTGGATACTTTTGCTTTGCTTTCTCAATTTCTTTAGGTATATCATTCTCAGCATGGTCACCACCACGAGTCAACATTGTTGTCACAACAAAAATTCTCTCAGCTCCTTTATCTATAGCCTGTTTTATAGCCTCCTGAATCGTTGGTGAGCAAAATTCATTAAATCCAACAAAAACCTTCTTTTTAGTTATTCTCTGTAAATTATTTGCTATTGTTATTGAGCCAATATAATAAGGATCATTTTGCTCATTTCTTTTCCAGTTTTTCATTTTTGTTTCTAAATATTCTAAACGATCTTTTAATTCATTCTCTAAGTCATTAGATTTCGATTCAATTTTAGAATGTAGATTGAATAATTCATACATTTCATCTTTAGGAAAATCACGTGGAGGTGCGCCATGCATCGCTAGTACTATCATCTCAGTCAATATTATCCGTCCTAACTTACTTTAGGGGCTAAAAAACTTATTTTAAAGATTTTATTTAATTAGCATAAGTAGTCATATGGATTCGAGGGACCTTAATCGAAGGAGTCATTATTGATTGAACTCCAGGCATCATTTGCATCGGTGGCTGGTGGCACTTATTAGAAATTTCTAATTCATCACCAAACATTTCGAAAACTGAAGTTGTATGTCTCATTGGAATAAGTGAAGCTGTTATTTCGCCTGATTCTATCTTAAAAAAGCCATTCCTAGTAGTACCAGTTAGAATACCAGCCATTGGATTAGCCCAATTGGTATAATAGAGTCTTGATATGAATATTCCCTCATCTACAGAGTGAATCAAATCTTCATCAGTTTTATCGTTTGAAGGTTCAAAAATAGTTGCAATAGGAATACCAAAAGCTGTATTTTCTGACTCATAACCACAACCATTGGGTTCGGTATTCATCTGTTGCGCCGACCAGCGATTATGTGCAAAGGATTTTAAAATTCCATTTTTTATAAAAAAGAACTCCTGAGTTGGAACTCCCTCATCATCAAAAGATTTTGATGTAGTTAATTCCGACATATGAGGACAATGTCTAAGATTGAAATTAGGTGCAAAGATCTTTTCGTTTAATTTTCTTGCAAGAAAGCTGCGATGTTGCACCACGAACAATCCACTAAGTCCTAAATTAATAAATACTAATGGTTCTAATACAGCATAGTAATCAAGGATTGCGGTGTAATCTCCAGGTTCTAATTTGACAGGATTAAGTCCTAAAATTGAAAATTTTGCTGCAGATTCAGTTAATTCTTGGAAAGGAATTTTATCAGCAAATCTATTAACCTCTCCCTGAGAATTACGGCCATATGAATCCCCTTCAGATGCTAATACATCAATCCCATACCAGAATTCAGTCTGATCTGATGTTAATTCTAGGTCATTACTGTTCAAAAAATAGTCTTTATGATGCATTGATTGTAACATACCACTAACACTTGTTACTCTTTTATCATAATCATGAGCTTCTTGAATTACATCCTTAATCGATTCAGCCATTTTTGTTTGATCCCATTCTGTAAATTTTGGATCAACTGTATTGAAATCCTTATATTTCTTTCCTGATTCAATTAAAGAGAGATTATTTGGGTCTTCACCGTTTGATTTCGTCATTAAGATTAAATTTTGAATGGAACTAAGGATTTGCTCTTCATTTGTTGGTACAACGATTGAAAATCCTTTTTTCTTTCCAATTAAAGCTGAAATCCTAATTTCCTGAAGAGTGTCTTTTGAAAATTGATGTATTTCAGAATTGGCAAAGCGTGTATAGTAAGCTTCGGTATCTCTAATTTTTACTTGAATTTCCTCGGCCCCTTGATTCAAACCAATTTTAATAATATTTTGGGCTAATTCAAAAGGCATAAATTTCACGCGCCAATTCTAATATTTTGAAATAATGAATAACTTCCACCATGAGAAGTCCAGATAGTCTGACCTGGATTGCCTTTCCCACAATTCGGTGTGCCAAAAATTTCAACGGCCTTTGTTGTGGCTAGACAATTCTTCCAGAATTCGAGAGTCCTACTTCCGTAAACAACATTCTTCAACGGTTTATTCAATTCTCCATTTTCAATAGTATAGCCCATTTGAGTTGTAAACTGAAAATTACTCCTATTAGGAGAAATCGAGTGCGTTCGAGAATACATTGCTAATATTCCATTTTTAGTTTCCTCTAGAAGTTCATCAAAAGAAGAGTATGCTAACTTTGGATCAGGATCGAAATAAAGATTTGCCATTCGGTCAATAGGAATTCGATCGTGACCATGGGCTCTAGAGTTTCCACTTGATTCTTCTAGACCTATTTCTCTTGAAGTAATTCTATCAGTTTGAAAGGCTTTCAAAATACCATGATCGATAATATTAACGCGTTTAGCCTTAATACCATCATCATCATACCCATAAGTCCCTAATGCAGGAGTTTTTGTTGGATCATGGACAATATTGACAATATTTGAGCCATATTGGTATTTTTCTTCCAATAACTTTGGTTCAAGGAAAGAAGTTCCAGCAAAATCAGCTTCTCGGCCTAAAATTCTATCTAATTCGGTCGGATGACCAATACTTTCGTGTATCACTAATCCAAGATGTGAAGGTTCAAGTAGGAGATTGAATTGACCAGATGGTGCATTTTCAGCAGAGTCAGCAAGAATTTTTAAGTCACGAGCAACTATATCTGCTTGTTTAATAAGATCGAATTCATCAATAAATTCAAAACCCTGTGCTCTATAATTTTCACTTGTCCTAAATGACATCCCTGATCCTGACATCAGCATACCTGTAATAGAAGCTCCACATTGGATTAATTTTTGATCAATAGAGGACCCTTCAGAAGAAATAAATAAAGTAGAATATTTTCGAGAAATCATTGAAGCTGATGCTGTGCGAATTCTTTCATCTTTTCCTTTCAAAATTTTGGTTCCTTCTGTTAATGGATGAATTTTATCTTCATAATTTATAGTAAATGGATCTACCCTCACGGGAGTCAAAAAAGTGTGCTGATAAGTCTTGATAGGATTAAGACACTTCTCTTTCTTCGTTATTGTAGCAGTAATTTCTGCAATTTTCAGTGCTTTCTTCAGAATTTTCTCTAGTGATGGTTTTTTAAGATCATTAGTTGACGCAAAGCCCCAAGCTCCGTTTATTAGAACTCTAAGACCAATTCCACAGCGATAGGATTCTGACATTCGAAAGGGTGAACCATTTTTTGCATTTAATACCTCATATTGGTCGGTTACATATCGAGAATCAGCATAATCAGCTCCGAGTTGTTGAGCACGGTCAATTAAGTTACTTAGCAGGTCTTCCATCTTTTAATTCTTCCATTTAACAGGATGAATCTATAGAATATTATTTTATAATTAATCGACTATTTCTTGGCTAGGAGAAGGGTAAGGCCTTTTATCTATTACTTTTAATACATGAATAGTAAGAACCGCTACTGGCCAATCTCCCTCTCTTCTTTCTTTTGCTTTATATAGATGAAAAAGATCATGAACATTTCTTTGCCATCGCCAACGTAAACTTTCTTTCTCTACAACTTCAACAACACCTTTAACTTCAAATGAAATATAATACGGCCGATTTTCTGATTCCATCACAGTGTTATAAAGTATAGAGACTCTGGGATCATGTTGAAGATTCCTCCAAGATCTAATACCATAGAGTTCTAGAGTCCCAAGCATCCTGTTGTCAATTTTTTCTCTTTGTGTATAAAATTCCAATAGTGTATTCAAGCGTTCTTCTCTATTAGAACCATCACCATTTTCTAAAGCCTCATTAATAAGAGTATCAAATTGTTCGACACGATCTTTTAAAAAATCCCCACGAGGGATAAAGCCTATACCTTTAGATGCCATATTTACTGGAAATGAACTAGGAGTACCTCTAGTAGCAACAGGAGGGGAATGAAGAGTCGAACTACCACCAGAAAAACTTCCAGGGTCGTTAACTCTATCAATTATATCTCTGATTGACTTCTCACGAAAGTCTATTAACAAATCAAAGATTGATGGAGGTAATCCTTTTCGTATATATTCATAGGATTCTTTGTCAATGGTCAAATGGATTTTTTCATTAGAAATGTTGGAAAGATCAAGTTTCACTAATAACTACTCCTCTGAGTTTTTGATTTGATTATTAGAGCATAAGTATATATCAATTCTGGATATATCACAAAATATAAAAAAACATACAATGAGGTATATTAATTGTAAGCAAAGGAGTATTAAAAAACTCCAGTAACAATCTTATCACTAAAAAAATATTGGTGAAATAAAAAAGAATAGAGATTGATAAATATGAGAGAATTAGTCACGATTTGTTTATTATTTATGCTTTTATCTGTGATAGGAAGTAGTGCAACTCCTATTATGAGCAATATTTCTCAAAATGAGGAACAAACGCATTATGATCTATATCCAATCAGTCACGCCATTTCAGTAGGCACCCTTAAGGAAGAGCAATGGGAACATGAAAATGTAACAAAATTCAATATGACCTCTGCTCCTGGTGCTCCTGGAACGGATTATGAGAATAGAACGTTGGAAGGTGGAATTGTCTATATGGCACATGATAATACTTTCTTATATGTCCTTTTAGATTCAATTTATTGTAAACAACAAGTGAGATTGGATTACGGCCAAGTTGCTATTGATAGTACCCATGATGGGATAGGTACGTCAAATACTGACATGTATTTCTTTTCTACTTTTGGAGCTAGCCATGTATACTTTAGCCAACAAGTCCTTTATAATGCTAGTATTAATGAAGAAGATGGAGAGGTTCATGGTTTTGATGTAAGCTATTGCCACAATATGCCGCCTCAAGGATTAATTCCCCCTCTACAACTTTGGGGCTTTTATCAAAGTAGTTGGAACGAAGAAACGCCACATGAGATGTTTTCTTTCAAAATCCCGATTAATAATTTTAGTTCAGGATTTCCTGAAAATATTACATCTCCTGAACTGCCTTTAACAGTTGGAATAACATTCACACTATATAAATCTATAACTGATGATCCTGATGCTAGTCCTGAAGGCGGACCTTTCATTGATTGGCCTTCTGAAGCCAATTTTAGTGATCAGACAACTTGGGGCACAATTACGATTCACGGGGAATATTCTGAACCTGAATCATCTCCATTCAATGGATTACCATTCGCTATAATTGCGATATCTATTACTATCATTATTAGAAAAAAGAAATAATCTCTATCCTTATCTTTTCTTTTTTCTATTTTGTTTCATATGGAATCTTTTTTACCTTCATTACACTGGAAGTAACCTTTATTGCAGAAAAATAATAAAAGCTCTCCAGAAGTACCAAGTTCTGAGATCCAACTCAACCATTTGTTTCCAAGAAAAAGAAATGGCATTATTATGGGCCATTGGGAAACTGGAAAGATGTATTTACTAAAAAAGGAAAGTAAAAAGGAAACTTTCATCATTGATGAGCTTGGAACGTTCGTTTGGAATCTTTGTACAGGACAAAATTCTGTTAGAAAGATAGAGAAGATTCTTATAAAAGAAGCAGATCAATCAAAAGAAACCGTTCGCACTAGTATATCTACGTTTTTAATGAGATTGAAAGATAAAGGATACATTATTTTTGAACAGAAATAATCAGTATAATAACTGAAATTTTAATTATACTCTATTTTAAAGGCATTAATATGAAAGTAAATATAAAACCTTATTTCTTGACATATCAAGATTGGATATATTTTGAACATGATTAAAAAAATTTTATCTGCTATTTGTATTTTACCCTTTTTATTATTGTTAATCTTTATTGATTAAACCTTTCTTTGACAAATGTTTCCTTTACTGTCATTAAATTTTTAAAGAGCTTTATTACTATAGTTTGAATGAATTAAATTCTTGAAAAAGAATTAATTTCACGTTAAATTATTTTTAGAGATGATATAAATGAAAATAAAAATAAAACATTTAGTATTGATTCTCGGATTAATATTTGTGAGTTTTACCACGTTACCAGTGAATGCTAATGTTAACGCATTAGCTCATGAGGGTCATTTCAATGTTAATGTTGGAGATCAATATGAATTTGTTTGGACTTCATTAAAGGATAGCGAAGGTGATCCAATAACCGATGGATCATATGGTTATCCTGACGCGCAAAATTCAAATATATCTGAAGGAGATCACTTTTACTTAACTGTCGATAAAATAAATATGACTGATAGTTCACCTTCGATTTATGGTAATTTTACTTTTGCAAACGGTAATACACTTGATCAAGTCGCTCTAATGGGTTACTTTAAAACTATGAATTCAACTGAGTACAACTGGACTTACTGGGAGACTTA
>JBHLKP010000087.1:0-14436 GCA_048886525.1 Candidatus Hodarchaeota archaeon
TAATGATTCTTTAGTCAACTTAACTAAGTATTGTAACAGAACTAAACTTACTACAATACTGATGAATTCAATGACGAAAGATTAGTCATTAAATCCCAATATATCAATTTTTTTAAGAATAGTGGATAAATTGTATGGTTCGAGAAAGATCAAATTCTATAAATCCTATTCTTTTTCGTTATTAAAAATGATTAAATGCCTAACAATATGAACTCTTGTAGCTCTTGTTGTATTGATATATTAATAACTCGAAATACTATGATTTTACGTCGCAAGATCTAGTATTATTATGATATGTTAATATAATATTTTAATAATCTATAAGCTGAAAACAAAGAATCTATCATAAATTATTGATTTATAAAGTTAATGACAGAAAGGGCGATAATTATGCTAGAAGACTCAATATTGGTAGTAGATGATGAAGAGGATACCGTTGAACTAGCTAGAATGGTTTTAGAAGACGAAGGTTATCGCGTTTTTTCTGTAAGTAACGGAGAGGAGGCAATTCAATTCCTTAATGAAAATCCCGAAAAACCCGATCTAATATTATTAGACGTTCTTATGCCTAAAGTAAGTGGACTAGAAGTTTGTAAATATATTAAAACAAATGAAACATATAAAAAAATCCCTGTACTTTTATTTACGGCTAAAGTAGGAAAAAAAGATAGGATAGCTGGAGAAAAAGCAGGTGCCGATGCGTATATCAGTAAACCATTTTCTGCGGATGATCTTCTCTCTCTGATAAAAGTACATATAGAAAAATCAAAAAGTGATAGCAAGGAATAAACAGCTATACAGTAGTGTTTCCAGATAATCCCTGAATGTAGATTTTTGAAGAGGGAAATTCAGTTTTAATCTTCAGAAAAAAGTTATTTTCACATCCTACTACTCGAAAAGATATTCCTAGTATATTTCTTTTTAAAGATAATAATAAATGGACATCGATACTCTTTTCCCTTCTTTCAATGAATTTAAAAACAAGATTCTCATCACCAAATACCTTTATTATTTTCCAGAAGGATTCTTCACTAACAGTCAAATTAATTCTTTGTGGTGTAACTTGTATTATCGAAATAACGTCAAATGAATTAATAAGATGTAAAATTTCGTCTAAACTTGTCATTTAAATCACACCAACTTCAAGAATACCAATTGATTCTATAGATGCTATAATCTTATCTCCTCTATTTAGTGGTCCAACTCCAGAAGGTGTTCCAGTTGCTATAATATCTCCTGGTTCTAATGTAACAATGGTACTTATATAGCTGACAATTTCTTTTATATTAAAAATCATGTCTTTGGTATTCCCCTTCTGCTTTATGACATTATTAACCTTTAGTTCTAAGTTGAGGTTCTGAGGATCATGTATTTCATCTGAAGATACAATGATCGGTCCTAAAGGAGCGAATGTATCATATCCCTTAGACTGAAACCATGGTTTTCCGTTCTTCTTAGCTATGGATTGTATATTTCTTGCTGTAATATCGAGAATAATTGAATAACCAAATATAAAATCGTAACTATTTTCCAATTTAATATTTTTACCATTTTTACCAATAATGACTGCTAATTCTACTTCATGATGAACTGTTTCAGACTCGGGAGGTATTATTATGTTTTCTCCTGGTCCAATTAAGGATGAAGGAGGTTTTAAAAACAAAGAAGGACTCACAGAAAGAGCTGGAATATCTTTTGTTGAAACTCCCATTTCTTTAGCATGATCAACATAATTCTTTGCTAAACAAATAATTTTAGAAGGATATCTAATAGGTAATTCTAAGGTAGGATGGTATTGCAACTCTCTATATTCGGATTGACCAAGAAGATTGCTATTTCTGATTATTTGTGTTATATCGTCTAATTGAGGATATTTCTTAGTTTTATTTCCGTTTATAACTATAAGGGAATCTTCACTCATTCCAAATTTCATAATTAAAGCTCCAAGAGGCATTTATAATGTATAGACTTATTATAACAACAATTCTTTGTTTTCAATATAAAACATTTCGCAGAAAGAACATTTATCTATCCATAATTCCTATTAGATGACTGAAATTGAAACCACTCTTAGAAATTGTAAAATTTGGATAATTGCTTTAAATTCTCATCTTAGGCAAATTTAATAGACTAATCATAAATATTCAGATTGTAAGGTTGATTATTGATGAAGTACTTAGTGACTGGTGGTGCTGGATTTGTGGGCAGCCATTTAATAGAACATTTAATTTCTGAAAAGAATGAAATTGTCTGTTTAGATGATTTCAGTACTGGGAAAAGAGCAAACTTAGCAGAATTTGTTGAAAGAATATCTATTTCTGAAGGTGACATAAGAAATCCTCAATTAGTGATGAAAGCTCTAAAAGATGTTGATTACGTATATCATCTAGCTGCTCAAATATCTGTAAATCGATCTACAAAAGAACCACTTTTTGATGCTTCTGTAAATATCGAGGGAATGATTAATCTGTTAGAAGCAGTGAGAAAAAGCTCTGTTAAACGAATTATCTATGTTTCAACTGGAGGGGCGATTTATGGTGAACCAGATGTCCTACCTGCCTCTGAGGAAACCAGAGAAGAACCTATTTCTCCGTATGGGATAAGCAAACTAGTTGCTGAAAAATATATGAAGTGGTTTCACAATGTTTATGGGATCTCTTATTCCATAATTCGACCTGCAAATATTTTTGGCCCACGTCAAGATCCTCTTGGAGAGGCTGGAGTAATATCGATTTTTCTCGGAAGAATAAAAAGCAATTCCCCTGTTGAAATATTTGGTGACGGAAAAGACACACGAGATTATATTTACGTGAATGATATTGTTAGTATCTGTATCAAGGCAATGAATTCCAAAGTTAATGATATATTTAATGCTGGAACAGGAAAACAAACTAACTTATTAGAATTAGTTGAAATTATAAAAAAAGTCACAAGAAACCAAGTAAAAGTACAATTTAGTAACCCTAGGCCAGGTGATGTTCATCATATCTCTTTAGATGCGTCAAAAGCAATGAGAGAATTACATTGGACCCCTACTACAGATTTACTCACTGGTATTAAAGAAACTTGGAAGTGGTACGAAAAAACTCATTAAAGCATTTATACTTATTCGATTTCTTTCTTTACTTACCAATAATGTTAAGTATTTCCTTTTCTTGATTGTATAACCATTTTTCATCTATTTCTGGAGAACCAAACCATTTCCAAAAGGACCCTACCACCCATGGATCTAGCTTAACATCTAATTTTGGATTCTGGGCAACTAAGAAGAAAGCTTGCCAGAGTTCTCCAATAGCGGTCTCAAATAATCTTTGGATTAAATTTGGATCCTCATTTGCTTTTTGAGCCTCCAAATTTTGTTTGAGTCTCCTTTCAGACTCATTAATTGAAACAAAAGCGGCTAATACCCACATTTCACGATCAGTTTTGATGTTTTTTGTGTAAATATGATCAGCAAGTATTTCTAACTCTTCTCGAGCTTTTTTAAGTCGGTCTGTATTAAAACTTGATACATTTAATAATTTGGAGAAGAACCTATGAAGGTCTTTATCTGCTGATCTTAATGTATCGAGCATTAAGGTAGCTGTACCTATATTAAAGGCATTTATTTCCATTAATGGAATACAAATAGCTTCTTCAGCTGCTTTTAGCAACCAAATATATGCATCTGCAAGCATTTCTTCTTTCAAACAGTTTTTCATCCGATCAAGTAGAACTAAAGTGGTTTTTTTCTTCAGATCTATAACTTCTGGTTGCCATTCAATATTTTGTACTTGGTCTACCCATTCTTGAATAATGCCTTTTGGATCATAGATAATGTCATTATGCTGTAATATTCGAGCTACGGTTGCTACCTGCCAATAAGGAACATTTATCCTACCACTTAATACATCTAGAAAAAAAGAAGAAGGAGCATATGTAATTTTCACCTCAATGTTAGGAAAATCAGTTAAATCAGTGACTGCTGTTTCTTTTATATCACGAATATTTCCTCGAATAGCCCAGATTGCAATTCTTGAATCATATTTTTCAAAATCATCATGAACTAAAAAACGTCCGATCTCTTGATCTTTAGCCTCGATTTTGGCCAGTAAAGTCTCAATGATCTGCCTTAACTCCTCTTTGTTATTCATAAATAGCTCCTCTGGTTACAAGGGTATTTTTCAATCATTTTTTAGATTTTCATATATTAATTTGTATGAAAAGCTCCAAAGGTGAGTCCAATGTATAATTTCTGGGTTTAAGTTAAAAAATGATGTACAATGTGAACTTTTTCGATTAGCTTATACATATTTATTAAAATATTGTTATTTACACTTAATTTAGAATTTGAATGGTGCAAGTAGTGAAAAAACCTCATATAATAACTTTAACATTGCTTATTGTTTCTAACGCTTTCATACCGATCTTAATTCCTAATCTTAAAGATAAAAATTTTAATATTCATTATTCTGAAGAATTCAACGCTATTACTCCAGAAATTCAATTTAAAGTGTCAGCTACACTACTTGAAGTCCTTGTTGTTTTGATGGATTTACCCGATGATCCTCACGATCCTTCTCACACTCGTCAATATTATGAAGACCTTTTTTTCTCTCTGGATAATTCTGCCAGTATAAGTCAATATTTCTATAATGTCTCCTACGGGGAAGTAACGCTCACTGGAGACGTTCTTGGTTGGTTTCGAGCCGATAACAATCTCAATTATTATGGCGCGGGTACAAGAATCCCTCCAGGGCAGGATTCCAATGTAACATCTCTTGCTGATGAAGCGAGAATTTACGCTACTGCGAATGGAAAAGATCCCAGCAATTATGATTCATTTATTGTAATACATTCTGGTGATGGCCAAGAATATTCCGGGAATTCAAATGATATTTGGTCTCATAAGTATTATTTTCAATATAATGGCTTTAAATACTTAGAATATACCATGAATCATGAATATGTAGACTATGAGACACCTAGCCATGAATTGGGTCATGCTCTCTACTTTCCAGACTTATATGATTGGAAAAATTACGCGCACGAATTTGCAGGCCCCTATGCTATGATGGATAATGGTGCTGGTCATTTTTCTATTTGGAATAAATACTATAGTAAGATTTCAAGACCTGATTCAGCACAATTTCTCACTGATGAATATAGGATGCAGATTACTAATTATTCAGAAGATATTTATGTTACAGTAAATCCTCTTGCCCTTTCTAAACCTAATGGTACAATGTGGTTGGAGCTTGGTTGGAATTCTACTGGTTACGCAGATCCTAATCATGGAAGGGGTTGGACTGTAACGGTAAGGGAAAACCTAGATTATGATACTTTTCTCCCAAAATATGGTGTTGTAATTGCCGAGATTCAAGTTGGACGTCGTACAAGCGAAATACAGGTATCTGATGATGTATATCCACCTTGGAATGTAATTGATAGTCATCCAGAAACAAGTGAGAACAAGGATGATGCAGCTTTTTCCTTATCTGAGAGTGATATTGGAACTTACAATTCAAGACATGGTTGGGCTATTCAAATATTAGAGAAATATGAAAATTTATCTTATCGAATACGGGTCACCAACGAAAGCAAAATTCCGATAGTATCTGTAATTTCTCCACCCAATCCTGTATCGAATATTTATTCTTTACTTGTAGATACGAATTCTTATACATCATCATCTATTTCTAAAGTAGAAATTTCTATAGATTATGGTTCTTGGCAAAATTGTTCATTCGACATAAATACTGGAATGTATTTATTTAATTGGGATACAACTATAGAAAGAGAGGGTACTCATATCATTCGTGCGCGAGCCTCGGATAGCGAGGTTATTCCCTATCAGGGATATTCTGATTTTATAATTATAGAAGTTGACAATACAAACGGAAGTATTCTAGTTATAGATGATGATTTAGGTAGATCTTCGGAAGAAAGTGTTCTGAAGGCCCTAGATGAAATTGGCTTAAGGGGAAATTATGAAATTAAACAAACAACTTCTTTAACTGAAGCAGAAGTTACATCTCAAGAGATGAATAAATATGAATATGTTTTTTGGATTGGGAATCCTAATATTTCTCCACTTGCTAATTCCCATATTAATTACAATGAATTTAGGGAAATTAGAGACTTTTTAACAAATTCTTCTCATAATAATGGCTCTCGGATCGTTTTTATGTCGAGCTACAATATTTTTGATTTTAGTAATCAAGGAGCAGATATCCACAATGAAATTGATGATATTTTCAGGGCACGGAGTCCTATTAATTTTAGGGCTCCTGTCAAATTATTGAGAGGATACGATTTCTTAGAAAGCATCCCTCCCTTTGTATTAGGGAATACTGATACTTTAAGAGCGAATCGAAGTAGTGATGGAGAGGTAGTGACTTTACTTTCAGGAGTAAGACCCATCCTCGAGGATGAAGATCCTGTTTTTCCTGGTTACGGTACAAAAGGTTACTATGTTGATACAGGGGGATATAAATTAGTAAATTATTTGTTTCAACCAGAAATGGTACCAGATTCAATTTTACCTAAATTAATCAATGCTACGTTATATTTTCTACAATTACCCAATAATTCTACATTTACTTCATCAACTTCTACTAACCATGCTCAGCCTTTTGAGATTGAACCAATCATTGTTATTGGATTTCTTTTAATTAGTAGTATAGGAACAGCGATTTTCATACTTAGTTATATGAAACGAAAACCTCCAACTGAGAAATCTTACTGGTTAACTAGGAAATAGAGAAATGGAAATGAGTTTTTAATCGGTTTATGATGTATCTCTAATAGTTGAATTCCGAACGAACTCAAATTTTATACTTAAATATATTCCAGTTATAACAAACACCCCTCCCATCAAGGTTGGCCATAAAATGTTCTCTTTTAGAATTAACCAACTCAATATAGATGCTCCTATTGTTTCACCGATAACTGCTAAAGATACAGTCTGGGCAGATATATATTTCATCGAATAAATTAATAATGCGTGGCCCAAAAGACTAGGACCAATAGCTAATGCAATAAACCAGATTAGTTCGTTTGTGTGAAAAGATAAAACATTTTCTCCAAGAAAAATCGCAATCAATAGAAGAAATAACGCACAGGATAAGTTTACAATGAAAACATATGGGATATTAGGGATAGTATATCTTGAACGCATTTGCTTTCCAATGATAAGATAGATAGCAAACATTATTGCCCCAAATAATGCAAGTAGAATTCCATTATTTACTTCATTACTTGATTGTTGAAGATCAGAAACTAGATAAATGAAAAATAATCCAATAAATACTAAAATTAAGCCAATAAATTGATATTTTGAAATTTTATCTTGAAATATTAAAAATGAGAGGATTATTACCCATATAGGAGATGAATTAACAACAATTACTGACGCTGCAACAGATGTATATTTTAAACTTAGGAACCATGAGAAAAAGTGAAGACTGAGGAAAAATCCTGAAAGAATAAAGATTCTTAGATAATTCCAATTGAGTAATGGTTTAAATTGATTTCTTATTCCATGTTTTAAGGTAAAAGGAAAGAGGAAAATCAAAGCAAAGAATAAACGCCAAAATGCAATGATAATAGCTGAAGAGCTACAAAAACGAACTAAAATAGCTGCGCCAGAAACAGCTATAATAGCAACACCTAAACTCAATTGACCTTTAATCTTCGAATCTACAGCACTCATGTAACCACGACTTTTTAATTAATAGTTGATATATTTATCGTTAAAATCTAGAAAAATTTTGGAATATTGTAGAATGATCAACCCAAGAATAGGAGCACATAAATCAATTGCTAAATCAATTGATCTTGCTATTGATCGTGCTCTAGCAAGTACATGTGAATGTCTTCAAATTTTCTCTCGTCCTCCAAGACAATGGGCTATAGGTCGAATTATAAGCTCAAAAAAAGTTGATTTATTTACAAAAAAATCAGAAGCAGCAAATTTTTACGACACAGCCATACATATGCCATACCTGCCTAATATATCCTCTCCTGACGATGGTTTATATGAAAAATCAGTAGAAGTACTCATTGAGGAAGTAGATTTATCGCTTATAATGAAAATCCCATTTATTGTAACGCACTTGGGTTCTCCAAAGGATCGCAATGAAAAATATGCTGCAAAACGAGTAGCAAACGCTCTTAACTATGCAATTGATCATTTTCAGCAGAATTGTAAACAGGGTAATCCACCAGTCATATTATTAGAGAATTCAACTGCAAAAAGGAAGATATGGGGAACTAGACTAGAAAATTTTGAAACTATTCTTAATTATGTGGAAGAAGAAGCTTTAATCGGTGTATGTTTTGACACAGCACACGCATATTCAGCTGGATATGATATTAAAACAGCAGAAGGATTAAATGAAACGATTGATAGACTAGAAGATTTAATTGGTAAAAATAAAATAAAATTAATTCACATAAATGATTCAAAAGGAGATCTAGGCTCTGGAATTGACCATCATGAGCATATTGGTTATGGTTATATTGGCTTAGAATGTTTCCGTGAATTAATGCAAAATCGAAGATTTAAAGATATTCCAATGATCCTTGAAACACCTAAAGACGATATCAATAGTGATAGACGAAATCTAGACCTTTTAAGAGAATTAAGATCGACTAAAAAATAGGAGATAAAAATATGAAAAAGTCAATTATGAATTTAGAAATGAGTTATAGATACCTTTATCCAAGATTAACAGTTTTGGTCTCTTCAGGTTCAATTGAAAAGCCAAATGCTTTAGCTATTGCATGGTCCTCTCCGCTTTCATCCAATCCACCTCTTTTCGGAATAATGATAACAAAAAAACGTTTTTCATATAACATCATAAGAACCAACAAGGAATTTGTAATTAATATTCCAGAGATCTCACAAGTTGAAGCCTGTTTTCATATTGGTAATGTAAGTGGAAGAGTTGAACCTGATAAACTTTTTCGTGCTGGTTTTACTATTGAGAAATCAGAGAAAATAGATGCCCCAAGGATAAAAGAATGCAAAATAAACATTGAGTGTAAACTTAACCGAATTATCACTACTGGGGATCATGATATGTTTGTTGGGCAGGTATTAAATGTGGCAATTGATTCAGAAATAATTGATGACTGGTCTTTTGACTTAAACAAATTTCAACCGATTTATTGGCGACAATCAAAAACAGTGAAGGAAACATTTCCGTTAGATTTGGATTATCATTGAGGGAAAGTATGAATGACGCCATTAAAAATTGAAAAACTTGAATTAGCAAACCAGAAAGTCTTTTTCAAATCCTCCGAGAATATGGAGGAGGTTCCGACAGAATCAGTAACATTAATTGTCACATCTCCTCCTTATTGGAATGTTCGTGATTATGGGGGGAAACAGATAGGCTTTGGCCAAAGTTATTCTGCATATATTGAGTCTTTAAACAAAGTATGGTCTGAATGTATCCGTGTCCTACAACCTAACGGTAAATTCGCAGTTAATGTTCAACCTTTACCTATTGAAAGTAGTCAATCTGGATTTGGTAGAAGAATAATCCAAAATATTATGTTTGATATTGAAAAATTTATGCGTGAAAATGGTCTTTTTCTATCTGGAATGCATTATTGGGACAAATCAGAATATGTCTCTAATGTTTCTTGGGGGAGTTATCCTAAACCGACAAATATAGCGTCGAATACAGGGTTTGAACAAATCTTTATATGGGTTAAACCTGGAAAAACACGGAAGGTTGACCGCGTTCATCAGGAAAAAAGCCTACTAAAGAAAAATGAATGGCGTCATTGGGCTGTTCGTTGTATTTGGGATGATATAGCTCCTGTAATTAAGATTGATTCGAAAGGAAAGAATCGTTTTGGACATTCAGCACCTTTTCCAGAATCAATTCCATATCGGTTAATTCGGATGCACACTGTAATAGGTGAAACCGTCCTCGATCCGTTTTTAGGTTCCGGTACAACTCTTAAAATTTGTCGGTTGACCTCTCGGAAGGGAATTGGTTATGAAATTAACAGCGAATATTCCGATTTAATACAAAATCGTATATTAGAGGATTGGAAATTTCCAATCATTCAAGCTCAATATAAAATTTTCGGAACAAATGATTTTTATGATATTTTAAACTTCATAATCGGTCGTGTTAAGGAAGACTCTACTTTAGAATTAAAAACAGTATTAAAGGGGTTACAAAAAGAATTTCCAGATAAAATTACTAAATCATGGTTTAATCACTTAGTTAAATTATCAATGAAAGAAAAGTTTGTTGATAATCAAAAAATGGTTTTAAATGATTTTCTTAATATATGATTATTTATATTAATGACCTTTATTTTAATAACAGAGAAAGATAGGAATGGAGGAGTCAAAATAGAAAATATTCATCAATTGTAATTTCGTAGTAGCTGAATTGAAAGAGTTGATGATGTTAGTTTTCGTTTTATGAAAAATTCCCACTAACACTCAAATACATCACTAACATATTAGGCTTTGAACAATGGTGAAAAATTTAAAAATACTAATGAAATTAAAAGAAACGCTGAAAAATTCTCAGCAAAACAACAATGGAGAAAAGGTGAAAAATAAATGGCAGGATTTGCTTCCGCTCGTGTTGAAAAAATTATCAGAGAGGCTGGTGCACAACGTGTTTCATCAGACGCGATCGATAGATTAAATGAGGTTCTCACAGAATATGGTACAGGTATTGCCAAATATGCTATCGAAATCGCTCGTCACTCTGGACGTAAAACCATTAAGGAATCTGACATTAGACTTGCAGCTACAAAATAGGTTGCTCAAATTTTAGTGTTAATGATCCCTCTTTCTTTTTTTATTTTTCTATTCCTCTTAATATTTTTCAGTCTTAAAATTCATAGATAGAACAATGTTTAACAAAATTAGTAATATAATTACTTAAATAGAAGAATCAAGTTGTGTTAATTCTACGAAGTGCTTGTTTTACTATCCATTTGATGCAGTTTTTCTGTTTGGAGTTTCTGAATTCGATCTATTTCGGTTAATAAAGTCCTTATACTTGTAGGTTTAGTGAAAAAACCAATAGCTCCAGCCTCGAGGGCGTCTTTTTCAACTCTCTTTTCAGCACTGACGAATAAAACTTTCGCGTCTGGTGTTCTTTTAAGAATTTCTTTCATTGCCACAAGTCCATCGAGAACTGGCATTCGATAATCCATAACAATAATATCAGGTTTAATAGGAAGATTAGCGAACTTTTCAATAGCCTCTTTTCCGTTTGAAGCACTGTCTATAACATCATGGCCTTCCATTTGAAGTAACTTTGTATAAATCAGTAATAAATCGCGTTCATCATCGACAAGAAGGATCCGTGCCATTGCTTTCGCCTATTCGTTCACATATCGGGAATCAGCTTTTTTGCTTCATATTTTACTAGATGCTATCAATAACTTTAGAGGATAATAAGAGTAAGAGATCCATTTTCTTCTGTGCTTGACAATAATTAGAAACCAATAGACTATATGTCTAATATAGTTAAGTGAAAATATGCATTATTTTATTGTATTTAAATGTTAATTATTCTCGTTTAATTAGGTTTTCAAATACTATCAAAATCTAATTAAATTTTAACTCATATTAAGATATCATAATAAACTGACTTGTTTTTTTGTCAAATTACCGATCTGTCATAAAAGAAAAAATAATAATAGTAAAAATCCCGATTCAGCATTTAAGAATTTAAAAATAGTGAGGTAATTCCTATATTTTCCTTAATATCGGTAGATGAGTTATTTAAAACTTTTAAATTCAAACTATGTCACAGACAAAATAGAAAACAGCTTTTAGTTTTAAAATTCCTCCTCTATTTTTTGAAAGTCATCAAATACAATAAACATTGGTACAAAAAAAATTGATTATTGGTTGAGCTAAAAATCGATATTATAGAAGATCCAGCGCTCCTTTAAGTTGATCCTTCTCTTCTTCGGTTAAACCAGCTTCACTTGGCGTTAATAAATCCGCTTCCTCAGATAATCTCATAGAAATTTTCAATGATTTATCTAAGTAATATTTAGCCTTATCTTCCATTTTTTTATGTTTATATGCCGTTGATATAATATATAGACTGGTTGCCATGCCTTTCTCATAACCAATATCTTCAGTAACTTCAAGAGCTTCCTGAGTAAAATCAAAGGCCTTCATGAAGTCTTTACGTTCCATTGCTAAAACCCATGCAAGGTTAAGTAAACCTTCTGCGATACCCTTTTTATAATTATGAGCGCGAGCCAATGCTAAAGATGTTGCAGTTACTTCCAAAAATTGATTGAACGAATTATTCTTCCAATGTAATATTCCAAGCTGATTTCTAAGATCAACCTCAGGTTGTACAAACGAAAGCGTTTCAGCTTCTTTCAATGCTTTTACTATTATTTTTATTGCTTGTTCGAAGGAACCTTCCTCGGCTAAGGAGACAGCCTTCTTTATTAATCCCCTATACTTAGAAAGAACTTCGGGATCAATTACCTCTGTTTCACTCACAATTTTTACCTCGTTATTGGGAGATCAGCTTACAAAAGGTCACTTCAAACGTTCCAATATAATAAAAAGAACGATTGTCATTATTTATTAGACCTTCGTTTTTAATACTTCTGATGCAATCTTCAGCAGTAACTTTTTTCGAAAACATGTAAATTTGTGTTGTTCTAGAAGTGGAACTAATGAAACTCGATAGAAAAGCTCACGTTGCGAAATTTATGGAACGTCCAAATCGTTTTCTAGCTAAAGTTATACTTAATAAAAAAGAAAATGAAGAGAAGATATTTTTGGCCCATGTACCTGACCCTGGTAGATTGAAAGAACTGCTTGTTCCTGGAGCTAAAGTAATTATTCGTGAGAGTCTTAATCAAAATCGCAAAACTAAATTTTCGCTTGTTGGCGTAAAATATGGAGATATTTGGGTTAATATAGATTCTATATTAACTAATCGTTTATTTAAGGAGGAATTCCAGAAAATCCTAATCTTTCAAGGTTACAAGATAATTAAAACTGAATATACATTTGGTGAAAGTAGGTTTGATTTTTTGTTATATAATAAAGAGACTCATAAGCAAGCTCTTGTAGAGATTAAAAGTGTAACATTAGTCCAGAATGGTCAAGCCTTATTTCCTGATGCTCCGACTTTAAGAGGAACTAGACATGTTAAAGAATTAATGAAAGCAATAGAAAAGAATTATCAATCATTTATTGTTTTCATAGTTAAACGAAGTGATGCGCATTCTTTTTCCCCAAACAGGGAAATTGATAATAAATTTACACTTACTCTTAGAATGGCACGTAAACAAGGAGTTAAAATTTCTGCAGTAAAATGTAATTACGATCCTATTGATAAAAATGAATTAAAAATCGTAACTGAAATACCTATAATCCTATAATACTTGATAGAATTCTAGTCTAAGAGATAAGCATTATATGATTCAATTAATTTCTAATCTCATGGCTTAAATATAATTTCAAAAGCATTGTAACTAATAAAAGAGGAGTTATAGGTTTCTAAGTTTGTTTAAATTTTTATCTATCAGTCTATGACTTAAAAAAATTTTGAAGGAAGTTTAAATGAGGTACAAATGTGGGAATCTGACTCTGTTATACTTCATGTGGACTTAGATTGCTTTTTCGCCTCGGTTCACATAAAATACAACCCTTTTTTAGAAGGATTTCCTGTTATTATTGGATCTGATCCTAAAAATGGAAAAGGTCGAGGAGTAGTCTCTACTTGTTCATATCCAGCTCGAAAATTTGGACTTCATTCTGCTATGCCAATTTCTAGAGCTTTTCAATTATGTCCTGAAGGAGTATATATCTGTTCAGGGAGTAATATCACTTTCTCGACATATTATGAGGAATCTGAACGAGTAATGACTATTTTAAAAACATATACGCAGAAATTCCAACAGGCGGGAACCGACGAAGCATACTTAGACGTAACAGAGTCTTGGGAAAAATACGGAACTTCACCCAAGGCAATTGCAGAAAATATACAAAGCAAAATTAAAGAAAAAGTCTCATTACCAATATCTATCGGTATTGCAGAAACAAAATCTATAGCAAAAATTGCTTCTGATTTAAATAAACCAAATGGCATTACTCTTGTTCATAATTCTGAGCTTGAAAAGAAAATATATCCCCTATCGGTCCGAAAAATTATTGGTGTTGGTAAAAAATCGGAACAGCAATTAAATAAATTAGGGATAAAAACGATAGGCGACATCGCTCGAATGTCTCGAGAAAGAACTTATACTCTTCTTGGTGATCATGGATTATACCTAAGAAGAGTGGCGTTAGGGTTAAATTATAAGAAAGTTGGTTACTCTGAGGGGGAGCGAAAATCAATTAGTTCTGAAAGAACTTTTGGAACTGATCAAAACGATTGGCAAATTGTACAAAATATGGTTAAACAAATTGTGACAAAATTAACA
>JBHLKP010000088.1:0-14435 GCA_048886525.1 Candidatus Hodarchaeota archaeon
GTCATCAAGGGATCTAATCCACCTGTAGGTTCATCGAGTATCAATAATTCTGGTTTAGAAGCAAGAGCAGCTATAATTGCTACTTGCTGTCTATTTCCTTTTGATAGTTGGCCTATTTTAAGTGTTAAATCGACTCTGAACATAGATTTCAACCGATTGAGTAATTCACGGTTGATAGGCCTAAATTGACCAAAATATTCTATGATTTCATGTCCACGCATATTATTATAAAGTGAAACATCTCCAGGAACGTAGCCGATTTTTGTTCGTATTATCAAAGCATCTTTATGATGATCAAATTTACCGAAGAATGTTACAAATCCACTTTGAATATGAAGATAATCAAGGATTGCCCTCATAGTAGTTGTCTTACCAGCCCCATTTGGCCCTAAGAAACCAAAGATTTCACCTTTTTTTATCTCAAAACTCACATTCTTAGCACCAATAACCCTTCTACCAATTATTCTACTTGCTAATGTAAACTCATGACCATAAATTTTCGTTAAATTCGAAACTTGAAGGATAGGATCTTTTATTTCACTATTACTCAATTTTATTTCTCTCTTTTTACAAGATCTTTCCAGAACAAATATATTTGTTAATAAATTCATTAGTAATTTTCTGCAAGGAAAAAGACTGATTCCATTGCGATTCTGAAAGGTCAATGCATAAATTCTGCAATTATTGATAATATGCGAAATAATTAAAAACTTATTTCATACAAGGCTTGTGAAATCAATACGGAAGTCTGATCTCCTTTGTCTGAATCAAGCAAATCACATGAAGCTCAAGATATTCTAAAGTTAGAAGAAGAAATATCGAATTTTTTTGAAGATTTTTTTTATGACCGTGGAGGATCTCCCCTATTAGGACGGATATATTCTTTATGTGTACTAACGGACCCCAATCAACCTCTCTTACAGAAAGATCTTGTTTCAAAATTTAATGTAAATCCATCTACTATATCCCGAAATTTAAAGGAATTAGAGAACTGGCGTTTGATTGATAGACGTCGTGAACCTGGATCGCGTGAATGGAAATACCAAGTAGAGGAAACATCTTTTTTAGAACTGCTAGTTAATAGATTTGAAGATATCTCAGGGAATCTTAGCGAAAGAGGAGATGATTTGCGTCGAATACGTGAACATTGGGGAGAAACACTCAGTAAGGAATCTAAAGATTCAAAAAAAGGTAGTAGAGTTCTCAGTGTCCTTGATTTATTAATAAATTGGATTTCTATTGTCGATACTGAATTACAAGAGTTTATGCAGCGTATTCATGCTCGTTTCTTAGAAATGAAAAAAGATCACACGGCTTAATAGAATCTGAAACCAATTTAGTATGAATCATAAGCGGTATTTATTATTCATAATAATTAGCGAAAGCAAAAGAAATGCCATTATCAGTTCTCTAGTATAATATTAACATCAACAAACCACGGTTTAATGTTTTAATTAGCGTATATTTAAGGGATAGAAATAAAATGACTATCATTAGCAATTTAAGCGATATTGTGAGCGAAGTCATATTACCTCAAACAAAAATAGCCATTGGTGGAGGAGCTATGTTCCTTAAACCAATGGAAGTCGTTAGAGAAATAATTCGACAGCAAATTAAAGATTTAGAAATCATAACATTGATAGGAGATATTGATATCGATTTACTTTGTGGAGTTGGAGCAATAAAGAAGGTTCAATCATCCTATGTTGGCCTACCCATGATCGGAATGGCATTAAATTTTAGGAAATCAATAGAAAAGGGAACTGGATTGGTTTATTCCGAATGGAGTGAGTTAAGTATGATAAGAGCATTTCAAGCTGGTGCTTTGGGAATTCCAGTAGTCGCAGTTCGTTCACTTTTAGGGTCAGATCTAGTAAAGATAAGGTCGGATTTTCAAGAAGTAGTTATCCATGGGAAAAAGTATATTCAAGTGCCTGCGTTAAACCCCGATCTAGCTATAGTCCATGCATATGCAGGTGACCAAAATGGTAACATATTTTATCCCACTCAACATGTTTTGGATGATTTTTCTCTTTTACCTGCTCGATGCTCGAAAGTTTTGTTTGTAACTGTAGAAAAAATAATATCAAATCAAGAGGGGAGAGAAATAGTTGAGCAAGGACATCTTCCGATGTTTTCATACCTTGAGGTCGATTTTATCGCAGAAGCAGCAAGAGGTGCATGGCCAACTGGATTCCCACCTGTATATGCAGGTGATATGGGACATTTAATGACTTATTCTGGAATGTCAAGAGATTCTGACACGTTTCAAATTTATTTGAAAGAAAACGTACTTAATGAGGAGTTATAATGAAAGAACCTGTAGAGTTTGAAGTAATTGATCAGATGGCAGTTTCACTTGCTAGAGAGATTAAAGATAATGAATCGTGTTATACAGGCATTGCTATACCATTAGCGGTAGTAGCTATTCAATTAGCGAGAATGACGCATGCTCCTAACCTTGATTTTTTTTATGGCGGGTACTGGATTACACCTGATCTTAATATAGACCTTTTTACGATAATGACTGATTTAGATGCATTCAAAGACGCAATTTCAAAAGCAAAAGGTTTTAGTCAACTAATCCAACTTTATCAATACTGGGGAGGACCAAAGCATACACTTGATTTTGGCATCATCCGTCCAGCGCAAATAGACCAATGGGGAAACGTTAATAATAGCTTTATAGGCCATTATGAACAACCCCAATTTAGGTTTCCAGGAGGAGCGGCTATTGCTGATATTATCAACACATGTCACTATGTATTAGCATATATCCCTCGACATGACAAAAGAACGTTTGTTAAAAATGTAGATTTCATAACAGGAAAAGGTGCTTCTCCTGCGTGGCGAAAAGAAATGGGATTCGACGCATTCGAAGGAATTGCAGTAATAGTGACTGATTTAGCCATTCTAGACTTTCAAACTAGGGATGGTAGAATGCGAATCCGTTCGGTTCACCAATATTCATCGAAAGAAGAAGTACAAGAAAGTACTGGGTTTTCTCTTGAAATCCCTGACCCACTTCCAGTAACAGAACCTCCAACTGATTATGAAATGAAGGTGTTGCGAGAAAAAGCTGATCCTCTTGAAGTAAGGAAATTCGACTACCGAGTAAGAAAATAGTAACTAAATATTTCGAAGTATCCTAATAAAAAAATAAGATAACCTAGAATAATACTTCCATTATTTTGCTTTATAATTGTCAAAAAAGCTTGATTTAATTTCCTGTACTACTTCCTCTATCTCTCTTCCAATTTCTTTTGGTAGTAATGTTTCTTGTACGTGAGGTTCTATTACATCGGAAACATCACGAGCTTTAGCTACCTCAAGCTCATAATCTAATTCAAGAGGTTCAATGATTAACTCAAAAAGTTTAGCTACTTTTCCAGGTCTAGTCGCCCTACCAAATCTTTGTATTTGCTCTCTACGATTTCGTGTTCCAGATGCTACAATAATAGTGTCAGCAGGTGCATCAAATCCTTCATTCAGCATTTTAACCAAAACGAATGTCTTAATTTTTCCAGCCCTAAACTGATCTAAAAGAATATTTAGCTGTTTATCATTAAGGACTGTATCACCCGTGAGTACAGTAGAATCTATTCCATGCTTTTTCATGTAAGAATGAATCTTTTTAGCATGCTTAATCCGACTTGTGAAAATTAATGTTTGAGAGGTTACGGGTGATTCAACCAACTTTCTAATGGCAAATAACTTATTAAATGCTTCTCGAGAGATTCTTCCATGAGCCCTCTTCCCCTTTTTATTAAGAATCCCTTTTTCTTCTTCAGTTAAGGGAATATATATTCTTCGAAAATATATTGGAGCAATATAACCTTCGCGAGCAAGAAGACCATAAGTTATCTTATGGATGACTGGACCAAGTGTCGCTATAACAAGAGTGGAATGTACACTTTTCTCAATGGTCGCAGATAATGCAATACGACGAGGAATTTCAAGATCAACTGCAATTTGCCGAAATGTCTCAGCTTGTATATGATGCGCTTCATCAGCAACTAATAATCCAAATTTATGGGTGAAAAATCCAATAGTGTCTTCTACCAGAACTTTTTCTCTACGAACTTTTTCGTCTTCTTCTCGTTCAATCGCATGTAAATCTTGTAAATATTGACTTAGAAGCTGATACGTAGAGATTACAATCGGATAGTCACGAAAAGCTTTTTTCTCACCATAAAATATACCAATTCTCTCTTTGGGAATAGATAAGAACTGGGAAATTTGATTCAACCATTGATCAATTAATGCGATTGTCGGTACAAGAACTAAGGTTCTTTCATGCACAGCTCGGATAGCATCAATCCCTATAATTGTTTTTCCTGAACCAGTTGGTAATTCAATTGTTCCGAAGTTATCATTCTTAACCCATTTTTCGATAGCAATCTGTTGATAAGATCTTAGGGTATATTTAGGTTCGATAGAGTAATCATATTCCTTAGAGGTAGGTTTGAATTTGTGATATTGAAGATCGAATAATGGATAATCATTAGATTCTTCTATAGTTTCTTTAACTATTCTCCAAAAATAATTAGCCCGAAAAGCAGCCCAATAAGCTATTTTTATCTCTTGAGGGGCAATTTGAGTAATGCAGGGAATATAATCTGCTTCAGGATCGTCTTCAGAGCGAACAGCCATAAATTCTGAGAAGACTGTTAATAATGAATGGAACCAAGTATTAAACTTATCATTCCAAGAAATATGTAAATGATCATTAATGCCTTGAACTCTTAAAATGAATTCTTTACTTGCAATTTGCTTTAATTCTTCTAATTTTTGCTTGGCTCCAGGTACAAAATTTAATTTACATCCTGTTTTCTTCAAGATTTCAAGATCTTCATCTGCTAATTGAGGAAAACCTAATTCAAATTTTATTGGTCTTTGATTCCTTTTATTGTCCCAGAAACCGTTTGTTTTCTTCCATTTCCGTTGCCAAATATTAAAATGTTCTTGAGCCCAGGGAGTATAGAAAAATTTTCTGTCATACTGGACAGAATCTGTTTCTTTTTCCAAGTAATTGAAAAGCTCTTCAACATTCAAAGAACGTGTTCTCTCTGCTTTATAATGTGGTCTTCGTGTAGGAATCCATGCATTCAACTGTGTAAAAGGAAACCAAGGAAATTCAACAAGGAACGTTAAATCGTTTTGGATTTCAACTTCGTAATGCTTTCTATTTTTTAATTGCTTTTCCCAAGCTTCTTTTGTAATATCTGCACCTTTGAGTCTAGGGCTTTGTTCACCTCTCAAACCTAAATTCGGAGACGAACAAACATGAGTACGAATATTGTGACGACATAATGGTGCCGAGCATTTAGAACATCGAAATATCTTAGCACCATTTTCAGCGCATTCATTACAAATTTCAAGGCTCAAAAGGATATCCCTTTCGTATAAAGTTATTTCTGCCCAAATAAAAGTGGCAGTGAGGTACAAGGTTTAAAAGATTATTTTTAAGATATAAAAAATATTTTATCTAGTTTAATAATTACCCGATTAGATTTTTCCCTCAAATAAATATGCCTTTTACTAAGAATAAAAACCTTTTGCCACTCTTTTCAGTTTTACATGTTAAAGTGGGATTATAATACTAGAAATAAAATTAATACAGATTTGGTTAAATTTATTGATCCAGCCTTGATCCACAAGCTTCACAAAAACTATCATCTTTAAGGACAATTTCTCCGCAGTTTGAACAATAACTTACGTAATCATCAAGATTGATAGAGGTTTGTCCAATGAAAGTCTCAAGAGAATGTTGGGGAGCATCACCAGCTCTTTTTCGTACCTCTAACATGTCCACAAATTCAGGTTTCTTAAGTTGTTTGCCTAATAGTGTTGCTAGCTGCCGAGCATTTGCAGGGGCGCTCCCTGCAGGATGATTGTTGAAATAAGTGAAAATTTCCTTTAATTCCGAATATTCTCTCATCTTTTTAATCTTCAAGACCCAAGGTTTCAATTCTTTTAAGGAATACTGATAATTATACCAAGGTTTTAAACCATGACCATGAAATCTAATATACGTAAAGTTAGCTGTAATGGGAGTGATAGCAGGTAAAAGTGGTTCATCGACAATACAAAATGCGGTATTATATTGCCGTAAAAGATCAGTAGTCATTTTTAATCGTGGATGCTTTACCCAACTTGTATCTCGAAACTCAACTGCAAGTTTAACATCAGGAGGCCAATATTTTAGGAAAATCTCTAGTCTTTTAAAGTATTTATCAGAGAATTTTGGCGGTAGTTGTAATAGTGCTGGCCCTGCATTTGTATATAATCCGTCTAGCATGGTGTCTAAGAAAGGTCTAAGTTCTTCCCAATATCCTTCATTAAAATCTAATTTCTTTTCGTGAGTAATCGTTCGTGGTATTTTATAAGAAAAAATGAAATCTTTAGGAACCTGCTTTGCCCATTTACGAACAACAACAGCTCTTGGAAAAGAATAAAATGAAGTATTAATTTCTACAGTTGGAAATATTTCTGAATAAAATGCTAAACGTTGATGAGATCCGAGTTTGGACGGATAAAATGGAAGACGGGTTTTTTCATTATGAGCATGCCAATCAGAATACCCAAATCCACTAGTTCCAATTAATATTTCCATCGTCATTTCTATGCCTCTAAGGCTTTATTATTGTTTGAATTAGTGAAATTTAAGCTTTTGGGTTCAGGCGAACAAGGAAAAATAACCAATATCCTTTGTAGAATTTTGCAATTATTTTAAGTAGAATTTGACACTTCTAGTACTACATTCATTTATTGCCTTTAGATTTCAAATGATTCTCCTCCAGTTGGTTTTATTCTAAGCGTATAATCAGATACTTTGAAATCTACTGACATTCCAGTATCTCCTCCTGTAAATTCTTTGATTAAAGGAATTTTATTTTGTTTTAATAACTGCTTCGTCATACGTGTATTCTCTTTACCAATTTTATAAGATAGCTTTGTCATCCCAAACATTTCAGCACCACCTATCATTTTTGCCACAAAAACTTCTCTACGACCACTTCTATGACCAACAGCTTTGTTTAAATTTTTAATCATAACAGGTACGGCAATATCTGCGAATCGTGTTGCTTCCCATTTACTTTTCCTTTTAACTTTGTTTGATTCGTTAGATGGTGCTTTGGGAAGCATTATATGACCCATTGTAGCGCATCTATTATCATTATCATCATTTGGATATATAATCAGGCCTATACATGAACCAAGAGAAGATATCTTTAAGTGGTCGTTTGAAAATCCTAGGTGAACTTCACCGATTCCAACGTATTTTTCCTTTCCTTGATTAGCCATTTTTTATTCCGCTTAGATCTTCAATGTTTGTCATTGCACAGGGGGATGATCAGAGATATTGAGTAAAAATTGCGCCAAAAAAGCGTTGAAATGTTTCCCTATGAGGAATAAGGATGCAATCAGCTCTAATTTGAGCTTTATCTTCAGAAAAGACATCACACTTGATAAATATGACTTTAGATTCTAATTGGAAATCTCTTAATTCATTCTGCAAAAGAGAATCAAGATCTCCAATTCGTAGTTCTGGTATTGAAGGTAGTGCCCCACTGACGCTTAAAAACAGGTTTAAAGTTCCTATAATTCTTAAAAGTATTATCGAACCAATTTCTTTAATCAATGACATAGATAATGTGCTGAATTCCATTATTTCCTCAATATCGTCAGGTGGAGGGGATTTTTGATCTAAAATTTCATTTACTGTATCTTTATCAAATAAAACTAGAACTGTATAGAATAATTCAGTTGTATTACTAGCAGAGGAGATAGCCAATTGGGCTTCAGCACGAAACCGTTCTTTAAGAACCTTTGGAATAGATTCAACAGCAACAACGCGAACTGATGGTACCTCCATATAAATCGTTTGGTTAAGAAATTCCGTAAGTGCACTAGCAGCATGCCCAGCTCCCATTGTACCCAATTCTTTTAATGCATCCTTTTGAAGTTCCGATAAATTCTCTAAATCATCGATTATCATGAATAACCCCAATTGTAGTGAAAATCTTGAAAAAATCAACTTAAATATTTATAATCACAGTAATTTTGAAGTAAACAAAGTCTATTTGATCTAGATGGTGATGTTAGCAATATATATATTTGCTTAATATTTAGATTATTTCACAAGATTCAATGGACAAATATAATCTGAGTTAACAATATATTTTAACTAGGTTACCTTTTAAAACTCAACTTTAATTTCCTGTCGAAATATCGAAAAGCAAAGAATAATACTATGTTGTTTTAACAGAACTAATTCAAAGTGAGGATAATCACTTGGAAAAAGACGTTCCCAAATCCGAAAAACGTATTCCGATTGCTATAGTAGGATTAGAAAACGCAGGTAAGACAACACTAGCTAAGAGAATACAAACTGGGAAATTTATAAGAACTATAACACCAACAACGGGGTTAGATATAGAATCAGTCGAATTAAAGGGAAATTTATTCCAACTCTTTGATTTAGGAGGACAAATAGCATTTCGGGAACTATTTTGGCAGACTTATGTACAACTATCACACGGGATTATCTTTGTAATTGATTCAAGTGATACAGAGAAATTAGATCATGTAGTTGAGTGGTTTTGGAAATGTTTGAAATGGAATCCGACAGCACCGCTCTTAATACTAGCTAATAAATCAGATCTGGTACATATTGAATTAAATGAATTGATTACCAAGATAAAACTAGATCAAATACCAAAACAGAGCTCTCAGAGGTCTTTTCGGATCTTTGAGGTTTCAACCAAAACAGGAGCCAATATAAAAGAAGCACTCGGATGGTTTTCCGAAAAACTTATACCACTTCTAGAACAGAAAACGGTAAGGCTTATTGGCTTGTATTTATACTTACCAACTGGAATCCCAATAGCATCCCATCGTTTTACAAGCAAAAAAATAGAGGATTTTGATGAAGACATGGTTCCTGGATTCTTACATGCACTCGACCAATTCGCAAGTGGTGTCATTGGAGCCAGTGAGGGACTAAACTCAATTACAACAGAACAAGGCCGAATAATGACTGTCAAAAGAGAAGGGGTGATGTGTGCAATAGTCACCGATAAAGAATCCGATCCAATTACTGCACGAGTAATTGCGGAATCTTTCTTGAATTATGTTGAAGCAACTTTCTCACAAGATTTATCGTTATTTCGACGAAAAGGAAAATTACATTTTCCCAAGAATCTCATTCTTGAATTTTTGAAACAAGAGTTTGCACAAAACATCATCTTTTAACCTAAAACTTAAAATCGAACTTTTTACTTTTCTTTCGTCATTTTCAGTATCCTCTCACTCACTGTATCACGAATTTGAGGGAGGCCAAGTCTATCATTCGTGAGTACGAAATGATAGAAGAGCAGTATAACCATGAAAACTACTGGAATAAGTTCGTTTCAGCTGAAGAAGTTCACCACCGAATGCAACATGGAGTCAGATCAGGCTTTCCACAACTAGATGAACTACTTGGGCTGTATGGATTATATCCAGGAAGTCTAACTTTAATTCAAGGGGATTTACCACGATCAATTCTGCGCTCAATGATTGTCAAGCTCACCACCAACCTACTCATAACAAACCCTGAGGTGGAGATCGCTTTTGTCGATGGTGAAAACCTCTTTCCCTACTATGAATTATCTCTTGAAGTTCGAAAGCGGGAATTTGATCCATTAGCGATCTTGGATCGAATTCAATTGTCACGAGCATTCAACTATCATCAAATAACCGAGATCCTCACCAAACAGCTCTCTCAACTGATCGCAGAGAATTCTCGTATTCGTGTTGTTCTCGTACCACAAGTTTCCTCACAGTTTTTATCCAAAGAGGCGTTGCAATATCTTCAATATGATAAACTACCTGCTACTGAATCCCTTTTTGAATTAACGCAAGCAGTGGGCAAATTCAAGAGCTTAATTCTCCAGTATGACCTTATCGGGATCATGACGGCGGCAAGTGCTCCCAATTCGAAACACAAGCCTCTCGGAGGTACTTTTCTTGCTCATGCCGCTACAACCATCGTCCGAGTAGAGGTAGGATCTAAAAGCACAGCTAAAGATTATAACCTTCGTTTTACAGTTCAGAAAGGAGGACCTGTCATTCAAGTCGCACTCTCAGAAAGATCAACAACTCGGCCAAAACAGCAGATTTCTCTAACAAAATTCTGGAGATGATTTTCACAATGGGCCGAACTTTACCCTCTTATCGAATGATTCTCGAAAAAGAACGAGCCATCTGGCAATCACACTATGCAACCCGTCTACGAGATGTCCGCCATCGCACTAGCTTCGATGAACTGTGGTTGTTTGCATTTCAACTGGCAGATGCCGCCTCAGCAAACACTCGCCCTGTAGCGTTTGACAACATTGTGATGTCAATGTTAGTTGCCCAACAATCCGAAATTCAACGACTAAAAGCGGAACTAGAACGACTAGAGAGACAAATATCACGGATTACAAAACCTTCTAGATTGAACCCGAATTATTAACAAGAAGATGCAGGAACCAATGTCCCATACCCAAGCATGGTTGCATGAGATTGAAACAACCGATTGGGGAGTGTATTCCCACTGGATTACTGGAAGCAAAATTATTCGTGCTTTTTATCCTCTAACCGCGGAATTTTTTTTGGCCAAATCAGATCAAAGAATACGAAAGCAATTACTTAGTCACCCTCATATCGAAAGTGTAGAAGAAGTAGAACGATATCTATCGATCCATGACTGGAAACTATCTCCAGTCCTTTGTATACGAGTTAATCCACGCCATATTCGTTCCACTTACGAGGATTTACGGAAATATTGGGGAGAGTACCTTCATAATGCTGATTTGAGTTTATGGCAGCAGTTTTGCTTCCAAACGCAGCTCTTTCCGTATGCCTATGCCACTATCGAAGTCCAAAATGATATATTACAGGATTGGCAGCTCCTCGAAGCTTATACAGACGCGGATTATCAGTCAGTACCATTTCGTACACTCTGGTTTCAACCTGTTTTTGAAGAACAACATCTCTCTAGAGGAAAAGTGACGGAAGTCCTTTTTCGAAAATCTGTACGTAATCCAGATGAGGAACCACTAATCATTGACGAGAAAAACGAGGAAGACACCATTGAAACTAGCATCAAATACATTCAAAAGATTGATCCAGATATTCTATTTACTTCAGGAGGAGACACATTTATTCCTCAGGTTGCAGAACGAGCGGTATATAAAAATCTTGGCCACTTACGGCTTGGACGCGGAATTCGCCCCCTAAGTACCTATGTACGCCGTGAAAACTCAGGTCATGGCCACAGTTACATGTCCTACGGGAGAGTTTACCATTCACAATTCGGGGTCTACCTAGATGGGGGAAGGCATCATTATGATGTAGGTAATTCCTTTATGTGGAAAGATGGAAACATTGATGGCATTCACGAACTGGTTCGTTTGGGATGTAGTGACCCCCAACGTGTTGCACGCGGTACAATCGGTACTACTCTTTCAGCCGTTCAAATGAAGACAGCCTATGATCGAAAAATCTTGATTCCCTCACGAAAAGCTGATGCAGAGAATTTTCGACCTGCTTGGAGTATGCAATCGGATGTGGGCGGGCTAGTTTTTTCACCAAGGGTAGGGTTTCACACAAATGTAACAGAATTAGATTTTCTTTCCATGTACCCCAATATCATGGTGCATAAAAATGTCTCGCCTGAAACGATCAACTGCAAGTGCTGCCCTGGAGAGCAAGTAGTCCCACTTACTGATCATCACATATGCACGCGACGACCAGGAATGATTAGCCTTTCATTAGAAAACATATTAAACCGCCGACAACACTTTAAAGCTAAACGAAATCTGGATTCGAAGTATGATCGCCGTCAAAAAGTGCTTAAATGGCTTTTAGTTACCTGTTTTGGATATACAGGATATCGAAATGCTCGTTTCGGGCGAATTGAATCCCATGAGGCGATATCCGCGTATGGCCGATATACGCTCACTCTAGCTCAGAAAATCGCTGCACAATATGACTTAGAGGTCATTGCGGGAATTGTTGACTCCATATGGCTCAAACGAGAGGACAATGAGCCTATTCCTATTGAAATCTCTCAAGAACTACGTCAAGAGGTAGCTGATCTGACAGGTCTTCCTGTCGAACATGCAGCAGATTACCACTGGATCGTATTCCTTCCTCGGCGACATGAACCCGAAATTGGTGTCCTTAATCGCTATTACGGATTGAGGACCGATGGTAAATTCAAGATCCGTGGAATTGAGATTCGACAATCCTCCAGTCCTCCCTTTATCAAGAAGCTGCAGACTCATATGCTCACAATTTTAGCTCAGGCTCGAAGTGGAGGGCAATTTCAGGCAGCTGCCAAACGTGCTTATCGATTGATGAAGAGCTATAAGGAAGAATTAGCAGAGGGAAGAATTCCGCTTAAGGAACTATTAATAACTATCCGTCCATCACGAGTACCCAATGAATACATCAACAATTCTCGACAAGCTATTGCAGCTCGGCAGTTGGCTAAGGCGGGTGTCACGGTTGAGCCTGGTATTAAACTCAACTACCTCATTACCAATGCTGCAGCTCAAGATCCAGATGAACGTGTCAAGGTAGAACAATTAATTACGGGGGGTGAATCGTATGATCTAACAGAATATCAAAAGCTATGTACTAGAGCCTATGAGTCACTGATCCCTCCTGAATTTGAAACAAAAGATCTTACCTTGGAGTTATTTCTGGATCACTAGGGATGTCGGATAACCAACGATCTATGACATAATATTACAAGAAATATGTTGGTTGAGAAACGTCTGATATTTCAAACAACATTTGGCCTATTGTTCTTAATTCAACTCCTTCTGCTTTTAAAATCCGATAAAATGCTAATGAAAGAGCTATATTAACCAATCAGGCTGCATGTCTGATCGAAGCTAGCGGATCGGATACGTCTTTTCGAGGGGGTGTTTTGCACTTGGATGCATTCATCGCTTATCGTGTTGCGTGTGGCTACCTGGCGATACCCGTCTGGATAACCCGTCCCTTAGAGTTGCCCTGCACCTGTTCCTAACGTCCTATGGTTGCGTTCTTCTCACGGATCCGAAACGTTTGGTAACGGAATTTAATACTGTTATAACAAAATTTTTATATATCCGATGTGTTAATTTTCTTGTTCGAAGACCAGAGGAATGGGGGAAAATCCCCAAGTCACGATGAAAGAGGGAAAAACAGTTGCAAATTTTGAATTGAATTAAAAAAAACCGATTCTGATTCTTCTGTTTTTCTTAATATTACAGATTTCAATCATTAGGGATTAGCATCGAAAGGAAATTATTACTAGATTAAATTATCTAATATTTCTTACATAAAAATTTAATAAAATAATTAATCTAAGAAGGAGAAATACTTTTGGATCAGGAAAAAGAGAAAGATTACAATATGCTTGGATTCATTCTTAGTGGAGAAGTTCGAATGAAGATTTTTGCGTTCCTTCTGAAAAATCCAAGTTTCGCTTATGAGATTGCTAAATCACTGTATCTAAAGTATCCTCAGTTTTGAGATCACTGAAAGAATTAGAAGCAAATGGTGTTGTAAAATGCTTAAATCCTGCTTCTAATCGTCTTAAATTCTATAAATTAACATCAAAAGCGGTTATACTAGAAAATGAAGTCAAAAAAAGAATAATTCGGAAAAATTAGAATAATAAAATTACTGGAGCGTGTAGAAAAAATTTGTACAGAAAATGTAACATATTTGTGTAGGAAATAGGTGGTTTACATAATACGTACTTTATTGCCATGATAATCCTAAATCTAGGATGTTTTTTCATAAAATGAATTTTTGGGGTAAAAATGAAGATTACAAATGCATATAGAAAAAAATATTGGGTAACTATACTCATTGGTCTAAGTATATCGTTTGCTTTTATACAGCCAGTATCTTCAAGTATAGAGGCATCAAGACTCAGAATCGCACTTAACCCAGTTATTATCCAATTAGACAAGGATAAAACTGTCTCTTATGTTGTAAATGAATTAAAAACGTCGATTGAGTCAGCTCGAATTGAAAATCCTAATTCAAAAGAGGAACTTCTAAAAATCGAAAGACAATCTCATGGAGAAATCTTTATCATCGGACATGGTTATCATAATGGGATTCAATTTGATTCAACGATTATTGAATGGTCTGAGCTTGAATCATTGATTGATCAATCACCATCATATAAACATTATATTCTTTCTTGTTATTCCTCTCAAATCGGTGGTCATAACAAAATCATACGTACATTCGATAAAATGGTAGATGCTGATATAGCTCTAGTAGTAACAAAAACAACAAGAAAACTGATAGAAATACAACTCAATGAGTTAGCAGCTTATGAAAGAACACTTGAAAAATCCATAGAATTGAAAAACCATCAGAACCAAATTGTT
>JBHLKP010000089.1:0-14399 GCA_048886525.1 Candidatus Hodarchaeota archaeon
TTAATCCATTATTATTTTTGGTTGGACTTGGTGGAATCAGTCCTCTGGTCTATTTTCTAATTGTTGGTTTTCGTTCAGAAAGTACTGTCAAGGATATTGTCTCAGGAATCATAACTGGGATAATAGCATTGATAATATGCCTATTATTTTTATTTATTCAAATTGTATGCATAGGTATCTTTTTTATTCTAATTAACCCACTTCAAGATGCTTATTGGAGCTTTTATGCGCTGAATATCCTATCTCTATTCCTGTTTTTTATTTTTATGAGTTGTGGATTATTATTCTACCAACGCGTTTGGTATTACCTCGTTCTTCAAGGATTGAAGATCGATCTTTCTTTTCGAGAACGACTAAGTTTGACAAATAACTATGCCTCTGAAAGCCAGTTACGATTCATCGGCCTGATAATTCTACACGTCATCATACAAATTTTACTGACCATTTGGACAAATCCTTCTGTTGAACCTGAAGCATTTCGAACATCTTCGTATTACTCTCCACTATATGATGTAAACCCATTAACCTTCTTAATTTTGACAATCTTTGAGGTGGGATTTTACATGGTGTTCATTCTCTATCCAATAGTACAATTAGCAAACTATAAACAGCCTATAAGAGGAAAAAATCTTAAGCTATCTCTTGTACAAAGCAGAGAGATCAATACTTTAAAAAGAAAAACGAAAACGATGGCAGATATAGTACTTAAAAAAGAAGGATTTAAGAGATTTGTTAACATAAAAGAAGGATTCAAAATATTTGTTGAAGAAGTACAAGGATATAGGGTTCTTTTCTTGGAAGAAAATATTCCTAGTGATTTTCCTGTAGCACTGAATTATTCTCATCTCTGGCCAAAAAAGACTGTACAATTAAATCAAAGTATAAACGCTATTGTAACTATTCCGAATTTAGATCAAATGAAAAAATTCCTACAAGTTATAGAAAAAGTGAACTTTTAGTCTGATAAATTAATAACAAATTCTTAGCCAGAACATCAGAAGTAATAATTAAAATCTAACAGCAATATTTCTATAGCGCTAGTATTAACTAAGTTTTGAAGCAAAATGGATCCTGCAATTATAGTACATGGTGGTGCATGGAATATTCCTGATTCATTGAAGGAAGACCACCTAATAGGGGTGGTTAATTCTGTTAATCTGGGTTATAACATTCTTAAGAAGGGAGGTAGTGCGTTAAATGCTGTGGAGAAATCTGTTGTTAATATGGAAAATGACCCTGTGTTTGATGCTGGCATTGGATCTTTTTTAAATGAAAAAGGATTTGTAGAATTAGATGCCCTAATAATAGACGGAAGTACACTAGAAATTGGTTCAATTGGTGCTGTGCATAATTGTAAAAACCCAGTAACACTTGCTCGAAAGCTATTGGAGAGGTCATCTTACCCCATGATGCTTGTTGGACAAGGAGCAGACCTCTTTGCTGAAGAAATTGGATTGAACATTGATTCAGAGAGTTTGATAATTCCACGTGAATATAAACGCTGGAAAGAAGGAAAAAGAGTGAGTGATATATTTACTCCGACCAATAAAGGAACAGTAGGGGCTGTTGCTTTAGATAAGAAGGGAAAATTAGCATCAGCAACATCAACAGGAGGTCCACCTTATAAAAAGGTTGGAAGATTAGGAGACACACCATTAATTGGCTGTGGAGGATATGCGAACCAGTATGCGGCAGCTTGTTCAACAGGCCACGGAGAATCATTCATGAAACTTGTTGCTGCAAAATTAGCTACTGAATTCGTTGAATCAGGAGATATGGCTAGTAATGCTGCAAAACGTATTATTGAAAAAATTGCCAGTATCAACGGTTACGGGGGGATTATTGTTGTTGACAGGAATGGTAATATTGGTTATCACTTTAATACAGTTAGAATGGCCTATGCTCTTATTGGACAGGATGGGAAATTAATTAGCGGAATTGACTCAGTCTAAATTAATATAAAATTATTTTAATCAATACCTTTAACTGTATTCTCCCGAATTAACCGAGAATATTCTTTTTCAATCCCAATTTCCGACAGAATTTCTTTTGTATGTTCCCCCAACAGGGGGGGTGGTCTTAAATTCTCTGCTTCTTCAATAAATGGTGAAGCAATGCTAGGAATTCTTCCTAAAGATGAGTGATTAATGTACCAAATTCTTGATTTATCCTGAAAAACCTCATCTATGGTTAAAACAGGTGCTCCAGGAACATCATTCTCTATAAACCATTCTTGCCATTCCTTCTGAGTTTTTTTCTCAAATATTTCAGGTAGTTCTCTACTTAGTAAATCAAAATCAAATTGTTTTGGAATCAAATCTTCTCTTTCTATAGCAAGACAGAAGTTTAGCCAAAATTTTTGTTCTAACGCTGCAAATGATATAAATCGATTGTCTTCATCCTTTGTCCGATATAACCTATAAAAAGGAAGGAAACCAGAGAGTGAATGTTCCTCTCGTTGGGGATCTCCTATATCAGCAAAATAAGTTGTTGAGGCAACACTTATCCATGGAATCAAATGTTCAGTCATTGATACGGTTAAATGTTGTGGTTTTTCGTTCCGTTGTATTAATGCTGCAAGTATTGAGATTATAGTTGGTAAACTTCCTCCTCCGATGTCACCTATTGGTACACCAGGAACAATTGGGGTATTTTTTGGTCCTGTAAGATGTAATATACCTGCGGATCCTACATAATTAATATCATGCCCTGATACAGTACTTTTCTGTCTATAACCAATAAGCGAACAGTAGATTATATCTGATTTGATCTTCTTTAATTTATGAAAATTTATACCCAATCTTTCTGTCACACCAGGTCTGAATCCTTCAACAATAACATCACAGGTTTTAACTAATTTGTAAAAGATAGATAAACCTTCTTTTGACTTCAGATTTAATGATATAGATCGCTTATTTCGATTCAAAAATAAGTTTATGAGTGATTCTGTTCCTAGAAAAGGTGGATAGTGCCTCGTGTTGTCTCCTGAAAGAGATTCGATCTTTATGACATCTGCTCCCATATCACCAAGTATTTGAGTAGCCAGAGGGCCAGGTAAATTACTTGTTAAATCAAGGATACGAATGCTGGAAAGGCTATGACGGAGTGGCATGATAGTTCGATTTACTCTTCAATAGCCTTTAATTTTTTAGCATAAGGAAAATGAAAAGATAAGTCATAAATTGATATGAGTAATAAACGATCGAAGTTATCAAAAGAAAGTAATGATTTTAAAACATTATATGAAAAAGGAGTGAATGGAGTTATTAAGGATGGATCGTCTTCCTAACTATTGATTATCGAACTAAATCGTCCCCTAATTCTTGTTTTTATCAAGATCCATCTAATTTAAATTTAAGAATACTTCTAAAGTACAAAGAATTATCAAAACAAGACTCTGGGCCAAAATTATTAATGATCCTAAACTAGGTCGATGATTATGTCACAAAAAAACACTAAGAACAGGAATTCAGCAATTGAAGAAAATCAAATTGAAACTTTTAACATTAGTAAAGAGAATAACTTTTCCGAATGGTTTACAGAAGTCGTAAAGCGAGCAGAGCTCGCTGATATGAGATACAACGTGAAAGGTTTCATTGTATATCCTCCATGGTCAACAATTTCAATGAAACTGATGTTTGGTATTTATGAAAAAGAACTTGATAAATTCGGTCATCAACCAGTTATATTCCCGTCAGTTATCCCTGAATCAAATTTCAAAGTAGAATCTGAGCATGTAGAAGGATTTGCTCCAGAAGTATTTTGGATCACATCAGCAGGCACGAGTGGTCCCCTTGAAGAAAAGTTAGCTTTAAGACCAACGTCAGAAACAGCAATGTATCCCCTCTATGCTTTGTGGATAAGGAGCTGGAGAGATTTACCTCTGAAACGATATCAATCAGGAAAAGTTTGGAGATACGAAGGAAAATCAACACGACCTTTCATACGTGGACGTGAATTTATTTGGATTGAAGGACATGACGTCTTTGCAACACTCGAAGAAGCAGAAGAGCAAACTAGGGAAGATATGCAGATTTCATTCAATGTCATTAAAGGTCGATTCGGAATACCATTTATCGGATTTCAGAGGCCAGAATGGGATAAATTTGCAGGAGCGATCCATACGTACGCTGCTGATACTCTTATGCCTGATGGTCGTTTCTTACAGCTTCCCTCTACGCATTTATTAGGTGATAATTTTTCAAGAGCTTTCAACATCGAATATATGGATGAAGAAGGAGAAAAACATTATGCGTATCAAACATGTTATGGCCCAGCAATTTCTCGTATTTTTGGAGCAATGATATCTGTTCACGGAGATGATGCAGGTCTAATATTTCCATTTGAGGTTGCACCGATTCAAGTTGTAATTGTTCCAATTATCGTAAGGAATAAAAAAGAGAAAATCGAAGGATATTCTAAAAGATTGATGGAAATATTACAAGAACAAGGTTTTCGTGTTCATCTTGACAATAGCGACCGTAGACCAGGAGACAAGTATTATTTTTGGGAAATGAAGGGTGTTCCAATAAGACTTGAGGTTGGGATACGTGAAATAGAAACCTCTCGAGTAACAGCATTTCGTCGTGACACCCGGGAAAAATCATTAGTAGATCTAAATAATCTAAAAGAAACGATTGATTACCTAGGAGCATCTCTTACAAAGAATATTACTAAAAAAGCAAAGAAATTTTTTGAGGAGCATTTAGCAAAAGCTGATACAATTGAGGAATTAGTAAACCATCTTGAAAATAAAAAAATGGTGAAGATTCCATGGTGTTCCATTGATTTAGACGGAGAAGACTGTGCTGATGAACTTAAAGATAGATTTGCAGGTGCGCAAGTGAGAGGTATTGATGTACGGGAAACTGAGACTCCTTCAGGAGATGCAAAATGCTTTATTTGTGGAAAATCTTCGCAGATCTTTGTTTATGTAGGAAAACAATATTGAAATAGAATAATTATCTCTTCGTTCTAACTTTCTCCCAGATTAATGTAAAAACGTTTGTAAATGGATGTTATATTTTCATGAAGGAAAAAAAAATAAGAACAATCTCCACAGTGCATGCTCGATCCTTTTCAGTAAATCTTGATGAAGTAGAGCTACCATCAGGCCGGATAACTGAAAGAATTCGAGTTGAACATCCAGATGCCTCCGCTTTAATCCCAATTTTGGATGATGGGCGAATATTATTTGTTAAACAGTTCCGGTATTCAATTCAAGAGGAAACACTTGAAATTCCTGCTGGAAAAATAGACCCTGGAGAAGATCCCGAAACTTGTGTAAAAAGGGAATTTGAGGAAGAAACTGGATATACTGTCAACAATGTTGAATTGCTATTAAAGTATGTTCCTGCAATCGGTTATTCGTCTGAGATTTTATACATTTATAAAGGAACAGGAATTAGCCCAATGACAACAACAGTTATCTCATCAGATGAAATTGCCTCTATTGAAATATTAACATTCGACGAGATCAATACTTTAATCAATAAAGGTATTATCAAAGATGGTAAAACATTAATTGCGTTATATACAATCTATTCAGACTGTTTCAAAAAATCCACATAACTCCTGCTGATTAAAATGAATAAAATGAAAAGACAAGAACTGCAAATTGTGCTTCCTAGAAGAGGTCAAAATTGGATACGCCTTAGTATATTTTCTATAAGTTTTTTAATAAGCTTTACATATGTAATTTGGAGTTTCTGGAGTCTTGAATTTAATATCTTCTATAGAAAAATAATAGAAATAAGCTTATTTACTATCCTTTCTTTCATTTTGTTGATCAGTGTTTTTGGCCTAGTTGATACTCTGTATCAGCAGCCAATCTTAGTTCTAACGGCTAATTATATTTTTATAGGAACTAAGAGATTTCTGCGATCTTCTCGACTCCAAAATAGTGGTTTATCTCCCCATAATGACATGAGATTAGTCATTGTAAAAGAATCTTCGACACAACGGTTATGGTTAATGCTTGAAGAAAAAAAAATTATTGAATTAGGCATATTTACCACCATAGAACAAGCCGAAAAACAGAGACATCAACTAAAGCGCATTATGTCAAAATATTACCCTAATGTATTTATATCGTCTCCAATTTATAGAGAGGTTTAAGTTCAAAAAGCCTGATTGAGTTAATAAAAGGGGATATTTACATTCTCAAAGAAATGTTTAAAAGGAAAGACTCTAGAAGTACTATTGGAGTGGTCAGTAAATTTTTCTTGGTCTTCTCTCAAGCTCTAAATTCTCGGATTTAGAGACTGATCACTCCCTCCCTCCCCCCTCCTATCTCATCTATTTTATCTTTAATTAATTAGCTGAGAATTTACGGGTTAAATGGAATTTGGGTAACACTTATTGGAATCTCTGTTATTGTTACTAATTTAAATCTCTAGGAATGGTCCAAAATTAATGTTCTAAGCTATCATTGATCTATCTAACTCGCGTTATATGGCTTTAAATTAATGCTTCAAATAAAAAACCCTTCGTGAATACTTTTCCAAAACTGTAGAACAATATCGCTCATTATTACATTAATTTTACATAAGTTTCCTGATTTGATATATTAGTTCCTTCTCTTTCCATATTAAATTTTGAGGAAACGAGTTTACTATTATTTAATATCTGTTTTATCGAATTAAACAAGAATTCATTTTTTTTATTTCTTTTCCATTCTATTTGTGTTATCCCTTGATTATTTAAGGTATCTGAAACCTGTATTAATAGAAATGGAAATATCTTGCTGCTTTCTATAGCGATGCTGCCTTTAAAAATGGCTATTTTCTTATTTCGTTTCCATTTAGCAAGTCCAAAACCAATAATAATACCATTTTTCAATGCCAAAGTAATCACCTTATTTTTCAATTTTTTCTTTCTTCGATATTCTTCTAAATCTTTTTGAATCATTTCACTGTTCGGGATGTGTTGAATTGATTTAGCGATTCCATTTAATTCATCAAACCCAAGAGATCGAAATGTATATTCCTTTGGTATTTCCTTTTTTTCTATTGGAAGGTTTATAAGGTATTTTTGTAGAATTTCAGTTATTTTAAAACCGTATTTATTATATAAATGAACTGCTTGATCATTTTCAGCGTCTACTCCAAGAGTTAATTTATAAAGCCCATATTCCTCAATTAATCTCCTTAAAGCTATATTTCCGAATCCTTTTCCTTGATATTTTGGTCTTATAAAAAATCCCCCGAAATGACAATAGCTACGGTCTTTCAACTTATCGACGATTAGAAATCCACCTATTTTTTCTCCGTTTATCTCAAGAAAAATAATTTTTAGTACTCTTAAGATCAATTTTCTCGGGATCCCTAACAGAAGAAGATTAATCAGCATTAAAATAAAGATGAAAGCAAAAAGAAGGCTTTTAAATCTCAGATTCGGCTGTTCTGCGTTAATAGCATATTTGAAAAAGTGATATAATTCATAACTCCTTGCTCCACGAAAGAATTTTTCTCTACTCGACATGATATATGAATTCTGCTTGTAATTATTTAAAATTAGTGACAAAGGCAAATCCTAAATAGCATAGGTTTTTAGCATAATGAAATAAGCTATATCTAGGAATGCAATGTGAACAATATTTACTAATTAATGAATTGATGTTCTTTTGTATAATTCCTCTTCTAGTTATATTTTGACCATCAATAGTTTTATGCTTCGAGATGAATTCGAATATGAGTTTTACGGAAAAATCTCTTGAACAACTAGCTAGAGAACTGAAAATTGCCAATCAAACGATTGAAGAATTAATGGTATTCCGTTCTATAGTAGAGGGAGCAAATGATGGCATTACTATTGTTCAGGAGGGGCTCATAAAATATGTAAATCAAAAGCTAGCTGATTTAACTGGTTTTACTATTGATAAGGCTATTGGAGCCCCATTCAACGATTTTATTCATCCTAGTGAATTACCACTAGTTGTTGAAAGATATAATCTACGTATGGCTGGTAGATCTGTCCCTCCTATCTATGAAACGTTGTTAAAACTTCAAGATGGTGGCACTTTAAGAGTTGAAATCAGTACCAAAATAATTACGTATGATGGAAGTCCTGCTGATTTAATCATTATTCGAGACTTAACAGAGAGAAAAAAAACAGAAGAACGACTGAAAACTTCTCTCGCTTTCATGGATGCAGCTCCAGATTCATTTTTTCTTTTTGATTCTGATTTAAGATTAATTGATACCAATATTTCAGGTATTTTGGGATTTCCTGAAGGTACTCAAAAAAAGGACATTATAGGAATACATTTAACTGAAATGGTGCCTGGGATTGAAAAAACAGAACGATATGAAAAATATCTTGAAGTTCTTGAAACAGAAATCCCTGTGATTATTGATGAATACAATGTTCTTACTAGATTGGGTACTCAATATTTCTCTTCTCGTGCCTTCAAAGTCAGAGATGGATTAGGCATTATTAGCACCGAAATCACAGGTCTTAAAAAAACAGAAGCAGAAAGAGAGCGTGTTCAAGAACAACTTAGATTAGTTAAAAGAGAAGAAGAACTTTATCATAGTATGCAAGCTCATTTCCTTAAAAATGATCTCCAACGTCTTGTATTTTTATTAGAGTCCAGCATATTCCAATCCTATTCTCCTCAACAAAAAGAAGAAAATATACGGGAAGCTGTCGAAATCTGTCATCATGTTTCAAAGACTATTGATATAGTTAATAAAATTTTTTCAGTATTACAAACTGACTTTGAAACACGGAAAACAGAACATTCTCTACTTCAAATAATTGAGAACGTTTCTTCTTTAATCAATATTCCAATTAGTATTGAAAAAGAAAATCTAGATATGACTGTACTAATAGATGATTATTTCAGAGATCTTCTTTATGAAATTTTTACCTTTATTAAAGATTCAAATGCAAAATCGATTCATATTGCTCGTGTTAAGAATATTGAGGATCCTTTGTTCGATATTATTGCGATCAGAGAAACGACAACATCCCCTTTACCAGCAGAGGTCTGTGGTCATTTGTTGACTGGTATTGAAGAGGAAAAATGGGAATCCCTCGGCCATCACATTGGTTTAGCATTTGCGTCTGTTATTACTCATTATTATGGAGGAAAGTTGGTTATTCAACCGCAGAAAGAAAAAGGTAATGATTATAATATTTATTTACCTACTAATTTAATTTCTGGATAATATTTAGTTCTATTATCCAACGGGTATTGGATATTTTAAAAGAATGTGGGTTTTCAAATCAAAAAGAGGACGTATGATAATTTTTACAGAAAATAATTTGTTAAGGATGTTAATTTTATAAAAGTATTTTTGAATGAATTATTCACTATTATAATAGATGGAAGCTACTTCAATAAGAAAGTTCAATAATCTCTTGACCTCCGAATTGAAGATTATAATTGAAATATTGCAGACACATCAAAAACTTGTTTATATTGTAGGAGGAGCTATTCGGGATTTCTTTTTCAAGTTACCAATCAAAGATATTGATTTTGATATAGCAACTAATGCTACTCCAGAAGAAATTACAGTTTGGATGAGTGAAAAAGGAATAAAAGTTAAACCTGTTGGAGGGAAATATGGTACTCTATTAGTAATCGTAAATAAAAAAGCTTTTGAAGTTAGTACATTTCGTAAAGAGGTATTTAAAACTCTTGGTAAACCTCCAAGAGTCTTTTTTGTTGAAACAATTGAAGAAGATTTAGATAGAAGGGATTTTAAATTTAATGCTATTGCTTATAATGTAAATACGCAAGAATTTTCTGATAAATTTAATGGAATGGAGGATATTCGATTAAATCGGATTTCAATGATAGGAAATGCAGAAACTCGGTTTCAAGAAGATGGTTTGCGAATAATACGTCTAGCTCGTTTTGTTTCAAAATATAATCTGACAATTAGTCAAAATATCATTTCTGCAATAGAAAGAATAGGAAAGGATACAAAATTTCGAAATCCTGTATCATTACAAAATGAATTCTTCAAAATGCTACTATTGCCCAATCCAACTTTGGGATTGAAGTTACTTTTTAATTATAAAATCTTAGAGGCCGTTTTTCCTGATTTAGCTTATCTAAATACAGATAGATCTGATAAATCTCAAGTAATGAAATATTTGGATAGATTTGAAGAGATTCCTTCTCGTACACCCATGGTACGCTTCTTTTCTCTCTTATTAATATTAGCCCAAAAAGTTCAATTAACTCAAGAAATATTGATTAGAATTTCTATGAATTTGAAATTATCAAAAAAATCAATACAAAGCCTTGTCAGAGTACTCCATTCCTGGCAGAATTTTCCTCAGGATCTTAATTTGAAGATGATAAAGCGTTGGGTACGGGCAACTGGTATAAATACAAGTGAGGATTTGCTACCATTCATCTTTATTAATGCTGAAATTTCAGGAAATGAAGGAATTTTATTAAATCAGAGTTTTTTTATCTCTGAGATTCAAAAAATAATTCAATCATTTAGAAACAAATGAAAATCCCACTAATCCATGCAATTCGGTATCGATTTGAAAACAAAACCTGCATTAGTATGCAATTGCACTTAAGCATTACTATATAAGCACTATTGAAATTTGCGTGTGCAAATTTTGCATATAAAATTAGATATAAAAATGCTAAGACCTATTAGAGTAATCAAAGCAATTTTCTCAACCATGAAATATATATGAAATTAATAAAAATTACCAAATAAGCTTGGGTATGAGAAATGGTATATCTATTTCCTGTTACTGGTTCTAAACAAAAAATAAGAATCTCTCGAAGTGCAGTTGCAGTATTAGAACTACTTGAAAATAAGAAAATGCCTCTCGCTGTAAGGGAAATTAAAGAAGAACTCCCTTATTCAGAAAGAACTATTCATTATGCTCTACAACAGCTTAGAGAAAAAGCTTTCGTTGCTAAAAACTCCAATTTTGAAGACCTAAGAGAAAGTCGGTATTTTCTTACTTCTAAAGCCGCCCTCTTTGGTTTTAGAATCACGCTTTAAATGAAATTATGTTTTCATTCTTTTCTCTCTTGCAATTCATAATATGTGATATCTGAGCATATATTGACACTTCTCTACTCAACAACACGAAGAGCTGACGGTAAATCCATTTTTATTAATTTACGGATAGATAAGAAAGGTGTTAAAGCAACTATCACTACTCCAATGAAAAGAATGATTGTTATGCTATCTAGAAACAAAAATCCGTCTAAACTAACTTCTGGTATTGATATTCTAATTTGAATCTGAAAAATTTCCATAACCATTAATCCGAGGGGGTAGAATCCTAATAAAGTACCAAGAACTCCAATGATAATACTTTCAACCATCAACATCCAAGTAGATGTTCGAATTGGAGTGCCAAATGCGCCCATTGTTGCGAATTCTCGAATTCGTTCATCAAAATTTATAGTGGCTGTATTAAAAGTCATTAGAAAAGCTAATCCCATGATTGCATATTGGATTACTGTAAGAACTGATGTAAATAGCTCAATCAGCTCTTCATACGTTTCCACGAGTCTAATGATTGTTTGAACTCCGCTGTAACCAGGAATACCGAACAAATCTTGCTGAATTGAATCAATATTTACTTCAGATTTAGGATCCAATATTACTGAATTAACTAATCCTGTGCAATTTAAAAGATAACTGTTTGATAAATCCATATAAGCCCAGAAACGTACCTGACTATCATCAATTCCGATCACTTCTACATTCGTAGTGTTAATTGTTGAATATTGGTATATAGATTCTCTGAATAAATGTTCAAGTATTACTCTTTCTCCTACTACGACATTTAAATCACTTGCAGTTTTCTTCGATAGTATTATTCCAGGATTTAATGATTCTGTACTTCTATTCCCGTCGATTAGTTCAGGAGTCCAGATTTCATTTGTTAAATCAAATAGAAGGATAGTTAGTGAATAGGAATCTTCTGTGCCGTAAATAATTCCAGGAACTTGAATAGCTAAAGTCGATCGCTTAATTTTCGGATTATGAGTAATTTCTGTTACAGGTGTTTGAGAAGCATTATAAAAATTATTTAATGTAACATGGAGCCTATTAGGTGAATTACCTTCCATTATATTTTGCTCACGTTCCAGAAGATTGCTACTTCCATCAAGAAGCGCAAGAATAGCCACGAGAACCGAAAGAGCTAGAGCAATTCCTATTATAGTTGAAAAAGTTCTCCGCGGGTTTCTAGCGAAGTTCCGGAAGGGAAGTTGAAAGAAAATAGATCCGGGAAAATGGATTCTTTCAAGTAATGGGGCTGCACCTTTTCCTGTGGATAATGTGTAACCGGTTTGAATGGCTTGGATGGGACGAACACGAGTTGCACGCCAAATAGGAATGATTGTGGCTGAAAATGGAATTAATACACCTAAAATTGCACCTTGCATGAAAAGTTCAGCAACTAACCATTCTTCCCAAACAGGAAAGGGAATTACTTCAACGTATACAGTACCAAGCCTTTCACCAATAAATTGTGACAGAACTAAACCAAGTATTACTCCACCAATGGCAATTTCAAATGAAAAAATAAGATACCGAATTGCTAATTGTAGAGGGGGAACTCCCAAAGCCATATTGATTCCAATCTGTCTTCGGTGAGAATTGACGACTCTTGAGATAAGATTGAATGTACCAACAGCTGCAGCTAATAGAGTTAGAAAAGATATAATAAAATACATTTTTTGGTCATTTGGGATATCATCTTTTTGTATCCGATATGCAGGGTATTCATCCTTTTCAGTGAATTTAACATTCATTATTGAAAAATTGTCCTCAATAGCACTAGTGATCTCTGTTTTTAATACATCAATGTCAACATCGGAAGACAATAAGAATATAGCTTCATTAACATGTCCTTTTGGTAGACCAATTAAATTCTGTATTATTGTTTGAGCGGTTTGCATCGGAATGAATAGGGCACAAAAAACAGATTCTGCCATTATGGAGTTTTCCTCTATTACCATGAAGTATTCAGGACTTAACCCAGTTCCAATGAAAGCTAATTCAATTCCTCCTGGAAGAAAAAAGCTCTGATTATTAGGTTCTAGATTATAATATTCAGCAAAATTGTATTCAACGATACATACTGAGGCTTCAGATTCTGATGGTTCAATATTTCTTCCATCGACAACTTCTATTCCATTCACTGTAAGATTTTCTGATCCAGAAGTGACATTTATACCTATCAATCTACCATTAACTAGTATTATTTGATCCTCGTTCGAAGCATTAATTGAAATTGGAAAAATAATTCGATATTCCGTCGCTTGAATCCATTCTGCGTGTAGTAATTCGTTTAGTACAGAATGGAGTTGGGTTTCATTGATCCAGCTTCCTCCTAATTCCAATTTAAGATCAAACATATGGAGTTTTTCATTACTTTGGTCAAATGCGTGTTGTCTCCAAGGTGTGGTACTACTTAATCCAACATAAGCACCCGTACCTAAACCAATTATTAACGAAATAGCTATTACCTGAAATTTTCGTTCTTTTAGATCTCTAAGAGACCACAAAAGAAGTAGTTTCAACCGTCCCAGCTTCATCACCATTCAAGTTGATCAATACTGACCGTACCACCTATAGGAGGACCATCGGAGGAAATTTGACCAGATTGAAGTTCAATTACACGATTCGCCAATTTTGATATCTCACGATTGTGAGTTACTAAAAGGACTGTTTTTTTCTTTTCCTTCTGCTCCACAAGGAGATTTAAAATCTGTCTTCCTGTCCTAAAATCCAGTTCACCTGTAGGTTCGTCTGCTAGAATGATAGGGGCGTCTTTTACTAATGCACGCGCAATCGCTACTCTTTGTTGTTCTCCTCCACTCAACTGATGAGGAAAATGACGTATACGGTCACCTAATCCTACAGTTTGTAGCGCTTCTATTGCTTTTTGTCTACTTTGTTTTAATTTAGCCAAATCGGCAACATATTGAACATTTTCTAAAGCTGATAATGTCGGAAAAAGGTTGAAGGTCTGAAAAATAAAACCTATAGTCTCACGTCGAAATGTAAATTGTTTCCGGCGATTAATATTTGTGATCTCTTTCTCGCCAATTTTAATAAAACCTTCAGTAACGCTTTCTAACGCTCCTATGAGATTTAACAATGTTGTTTTTCCACTACCAGAGGGTCCTAATACTACTACAATTTCACCGTGATCAATTACAAGAGATATCTTTTCTAATGCTTTAACTTGTGAATTACCCATTGTATAATGTTTGGAAACATTTTCCAAATTTATTTTATAATTCATCATGATTCACTGAGTTATTTGCTGCATAGATTTCAAACAGGATAAACCGATAACGTTATAATAATATAATAAATATAGGTTTTGATTAAACTTTAAATTCAATCATTAAGAATCTCATATTTACTTTTATTATTCGATTTAAT
>JBHLKP010000090.1:0-14391 GCA_048886525.1 Candidatus Hodarchaeota archaeon
GAATGGGCCCACCCGGATTTGAACCGGGGATCTCTCGGTTTCAGTCGTGGCTTGAAAACCAAGTAACGCTATCAGCATCGCCCGTTCTGACAGTATCATTCAGAACGCCGAGCGCTTTAACCAGGCTAAGCCATGGGCCCTTTTCAATAAGGGAAAAAGACATTTTTTATCCTCTATCAATCTTAAATAAACCTTATGGATTATCTATAGCTTTTCGTATATTTAGCTCTTGCTCCAGGCCCACCAAAATGCTTGGGTTCACGACGTCGTGGATCACCTACGATCATATGACGATCATACTCAGAATATTTAAGTCTTAATTCTTCTGAATTAGTCCATGCTAATAATGCTCGCGCAATAGCAGTTCTTGCAGCATCAGCTTGTCCCATATATCCTCCGCCTTTAACTTTTACTTTAATATCAACGTTGTCTTTGGTCTTTTTATCGAGAAAATAAAAGGGTTCTAATAATTTCATTCTAACAATTTCAGGTTCTATGATTTCTATAGGTTTTCCATTAATTAATACTCTACCTTTTCCTTCCTTTATAATAGCACGTGCAATAGCTGTACGTCTTTTTCCGCTTCGTAATAAGCTTTTCATTTCTAGTACCTTCAGATTTTGGTATATAACTTTCTAAGGGAAATATAAGAGGATTTTGGATTGAGTTTTTGAGATTCGGAAATTATTTCAATATCTTTTTCTTTCAGATTTTCCGGAATGTCTTTAAAAACGAGTAGTCTATTATAAGCTTCTTTTCCTTTACTTTTATGAAAAGGAAGCATACCACGAACAGTTCTTCTAAGGATTTGATCGCTTTTTCTTGGATAGAAAGGCCCCTTTAAGGGATTTGATTTAGTTTTTATTCGCCATCTTTTAAGATATTTAGTTGTTATAAAATAAGCATTACCAGACACTATCGCCTTATCTGCATTAACTATGATTATTTTTTCTCCATTTAACAAGCGTTTTGCGACAACACTGGCTAAACGACCAATTACTGCATTCTCAGCGGTCACGATGTTTGCATTCTCAAATATGTGGTCGAACATTTTCTTTTCCTCTAAAATTTCTTTTATTTTATCAACCGAACTTGAGCACCTTTAGGATTTCTCGCTATTAATTCTTCAATAGTCAAACACTGGCCTCCAGCATTTTTAATCTTCATCTGAGCTGAATTTGAGAATGATTCAGCAGCGATTTTGATATCATGATCTAAAGCCCCAGCGCCCAAGACTTTTCCTGGGATTAATAAAATATCTCCAGAATTTGAAACTCTATTCAAGTGTGATAAGTTTACAGAAACTCGCAGTCTATTTGGTTTAGATAATTCTGCTGCTAGAATGGACCAGATTTTCGCTTCATTCTCAATTGCGATTCCCTTTAAATTTCTGATGAGAGTTTCCTTTTTCGGATCTGTTCTACCTTTAGTTTTCATCGAATCCCTCTTCTAAAATTCATCAACGTGCGCCTTAAATTCTTTAGCTTTCTCTTTCAATAATTTAAGGGCTTCAATTACTATATTTTTAATTGAAAGAGCTCCAGTACTCTCAATAACAAAAATAAACTCATCATTAGTTGTAGTAACTGAAACAGCGTCTAATTCACATACATCAACGCATTGATTGCACAAACTGCAATTAATTACGTTTATGGCTTTTATCTCCTCATTTTCAATTTTGATAATATCACGAGGACATGCTTCTACACAATCTTCGCAGAAAGTACAATTGTTTAAGTTGAACTCTACAATTGGATAATATTTATAGGAAATTGTTGAGATAGGTTGCCATTTTGCGTGATCTAAACCTCTACCCAGACGAGCAATAGCCTCAAGAAAGATTTTCTGATCTTTAGACATCTTAAGAATTGGAATATTTGGATATACAGGTACAATTTTAGAATCTTGAGACAGTAAATCACTCGAGAGAACTACTTCAACATCCTGTTCCCCTGATTTTTCTAAGGTTAAAGAAACTTCGCAGGAGGTACATCCAAGACCTCCACAATCACATAACTCAGGTCTAACATAGCTTTCTAAATCTGTTTTAAGTGGAATCAAGCCTAATCGATGAGCCACAATTTCATCATAAAGCGGAGTAGTGTTTTCTATTATAATTACTTCATCGATAGCCATCGTGGGAACTTCGCTCATTATCATTCTTCGCAAAGTATTAGCGAATGTGTGGGTAACACCAGAGAGTATGAATTTTGCATAATTTTCTTGATGTTCCACTATCTCTAGTTCCAAGGAAATTTTACCGCCTTTTTTGGATTATTGTATTTTAAAATCTATGGTAAATACCAGAGAAAAAAGAAGGATTACTCTCTTATTTTTTCGCTGGGGAGATATACTGATGTATTTCGTTCGATTTGGCTACAATTATGTTAACTTTAAATCTTTTTTTCTAATTCTGGTTTCTTTTCAGAAGAAATCATGAAATAGACTTAAATTCCGTTTTAATTGCCATTTAATTGGTAATTACTTGAGATACTTCATTGTTATATTAAAATCTTTTATATGAGTGGCAAAATACTCTTAAAGAAGTCATATTTACAAATATCAGTTTGGAAGATGGTTATCTAATTAACAGAAAGCTGATTATAAAAGTAAAAATGATGAAAGATTATTTTTTGGGATTTTAAAAAGAAATATTTATCATTTTATATTGTGAGTCATAAATGATAGTCAAGATTAAAGAGTTAATCATTCTAAGCCATTGGGATGATTATATTAGGGGATGGCAACTCTTAATCGAATCTGGAGATCATTTTTTCTGGACGATTCTTATTCTAGTGGCATGGGTAGTTCGTGCAATTTCCCTTACAATGATTATTATGCAATTTGGGGATAGATTGATACGTAACAAGAAAAATTTTGAATTTGACCTTTTGGTTACAGGAATAGTCTTCATAATAGTTACCATACCATTCTTTTTAGCAGGAATTCCTCTAATCTATCCGATTGTGCCTTAACAGAAAAAGTATTAATAACTAACCTGAAAATTTTTCATTAATGACTGAAAATCTTGAAAAAGATTAAGAATTTCATGAGGTGAGAGATTTATTGGTTGGTAGGAATGAAATTCAAGCCTATCAACCTCTTTTAGATAGTCTCTACGAAGTTCACGAGTCAAATTCCTAGAATACACCTGCAAATTGTTTCTAACTTTTTTATGTTTTCGACAGAATAGGTTTGTTAAAAAAGTAAAAAATTCCTTATCTTTTACAATGTCGGGAGGAGTCAGTCTAGTTCCACGAACAAGACTCGAATGGATCTTAGGTGTGGGAAAAAAATAATGAGGTGGAAAATTACTCACTATATCAAATTTATAGAAGAATGAAGAATAAACTGATATACGACTATATTCTGACTCTCCAGGTTGAGCACATAGATGATCAGCAAATTCTTTCTGGAAAGTAACTGCAAGAATATCTGGCCGATTTTTCATCTCAATAATTTTTCTTATAAATGGTGAAGAAATGTGATAGGGAAGGTTTGAAATTAGTTTTTGATGATTAGGAATTTTTTGTTCTAAAAAATCTCCTGAAATAACCTCTAATTTATCTTGAAATTTATTAAAGACTTTTAGGATTATACTTGAAAGAAGTGGGTCAATTTCATATAGAAAAATCTGTTTACAATATTTTAATAGATAAAAAGTTAATGTACCAATTCCACCTCCCACTTCTACAATAATATCGTTATGATTCAAATTTATTGATGAAAGAATGCCATTAATAACTTCTTTATTAATAACGAAATTCTGTCCCTGTGTTTTATTGATATTAATGGCAAAATTTTCTATTAAAGCGTTTGTATACGCCTTTACTTCCCCTTTTTCAAGGTAATGTAAGAAATTCACTCTTAATCATTCTTAATAGGTTTTTTTGTAAATAGACAGTATTTAGGGGAACTTTCAAGCTCTAGTAGAATACGAGTTACGAATAAAGATTTAGGATCAGAAATACCTGTTCTTTCTGAAAAATCTTTGAAAGATGTAAAGGGAGCCTTTTTTCTCGCCTCTAATATCGTCCACATTCTTTTTTGACCAACACCAGGTAATAGACGCAACTGATGCATTTGAGTAGTAAGTGGATGTGCCTGGTTGAGGAATGTAACATACCGATTCTCAAAAACGCTTACAATTTCTTTAATTACAGAAGGAAGAAGATTCATGGCTGATATTGAGAGTTGATTATAATTTAGTTTATCTAGGTGATGAATTCTTTTATTGTCATATCTGATCCACAATTTATCCATAACTGATAATTTTGATCCGACGCTTAATAAAACGTCATAAAATTGGAAAAAATCAACTGTAACAACAACTGCGAGCGGATTATAATCATTGAAACGCGTACGACTTAGTGATTTACCTTGAGGATAAAAATCTATTACATAACTTTCCCCAAGATAATCAAATCGCTTAGTTTGTTTTCTCTTTTCATGCCGTTGTGTTTGATGGTTACGCTTTTTCATTAGTTAAATTCCTCTTTGATAAACAAGGTAGGGCATTGCTATTCTTTGTCCAAGTGCACCCGACAGTTTTATGCTTTTATATTTTGACTTAAATCGATGATGGTATGAAATCAGAGTTTAATCTAATGTACAATTCACAAGAAATCTGTAATTGAAAAGTTGGAACTCATTTTCATTCTAGTCTCTCATTCTGTACTTTACTTAGATATAATAATGTTACATTTTCAATACGGTGAACGCATTGAAATGTGGATGTCTAGAATGTGGAGGAAACCTTATTCAAACTGAATCTGACATTGTATGTGTTGATTGCGGTTTAGTAGCAAACCAAATATATGAAAAACCCACAATTCAACTAATTAAAGCAGAGAATAGTTTTGGTAGCCATTATGCTTCAATTAGCGAGAAGCCAAGTGGTATGAAAACTTTAGGAACTTTTGTCGGGTTGTATAAAAAGAAATTTCTTTCAGATTCTCAAGGAACGCTACTAAAAATCCCAGCTAAAAGGCAATATAAGCGATTAAAATCACTTAATGATGTCTATTTGCATTTTAATGGACGACAGCGTGAGTATAGAGGGTATTATCTATTAAACTCAATATGCTCCACATTACAAATTACAGATATAACTAAGGCTGATGCATTATTCCTCTTTCAAAAAGTTCAATCTCATTTAATAAAACAATTAAAACTCTCTAGTATGATAATGGGGTCATTATACCTAGCAATTAGGTCTAGAAGAGAAAATATTGAGCTAGCACGAATAGTAAGTACTGCTCGAAATCAAGGATATTGTATTCTAGGAAAAGATATAATTAAAGCTGCTTCATTAATACGAGAACATGCAAGAATACGAGTAAGTTATGTAAAATCAGAGGAATATTTAGACAATATCATTTGCCGACTCCAAAGAGATAATTATATTCATAGAAAACAAGCAAAACGAACTAATTGCGATAATAATGATTATTATCACTGGTTAAAACTGGCAGCAAAAAGTTTGTTGTCAAATTTTCCACAATCAGATCGTGGGGGTAGAAATCCATTTATTCTTGCTGCTGCAATTATTATTGCGTCGGATATTATGTTAGCTAGGAAGAAAGCATTTCCTCAATGTTATAAGAAGAAATCTCGAAGAGGAGTTTTAACACAGAAATATATTGCAAAAATCTTGAATATTGCTGAATTCACATTACGCGAGCATTTCTTGCTATTAGCAAAACCTTTGATGGAGGAAGAAAGTAGCAAATTCTAAGTAATAGGCTTGTTTAAATACAAATATCAAGCTAAAGGGAAGGAAAAATCCGTTAAAAAAAAATAATTCTTTTATTATCGATTAGATTATGGTTTCTTTAAAAATTCACAATTAAGACTTGGGAGAAAAACATAGAGATAATTTTGAAAGAATAACTACATTTTAAAGAATTCAATTAAAATCAGAGTTTCATAAAATCCTAAATGTGATTCAATATAGCAACAAGCTTATACAAAATAATTAAAGACAAAATCTTTTTGATTACTAGATTTTTCAATTATTTAGCCCTAATAATTGTGCAAATTCAAAAGTAATCTACATGGAGTAAGAGGCCACACTTAGAGATGATTTAAGCTTTATCTGGAAAAATCTACAGTAAGCTTAGAATGGGTGACAAATAATATGTAAGCTTAGAATGGGTGACAATTGAAAGAAACCTTAAAATAGGTGACAGATGAAAAGTAAGCTTAGAATGGGTGACAAGAAGTTGGTCGTACCTGAAACATAAATCGTTTTTCTAATTAACAACTCCAAGCTATTTGGATGAGATGAATATATGTCAATTGTTGTTATAACTTGTGATCTTATTCAATCAAAAGACCTTTCTGAACGCTCAGAAATTCAAGAGAATTTGAAAGAAACAATTAAATTCGTTAATAAAGAATATTCAGAGAAAATTCTGTGCCCATTCGTTATTATTTGGGGTGATTCATTCCAAGGAGCTCTTAAATCTCTCAAAGGGTTTTATAAAATTATTGAAATATTTGAAGAAAACATTTCTACAAGCTTTAGATGTGGAATTGGTATTGGAGAGATCTCAACTAAAATTTCCTCAACTACGTTAGAAATGGATGGACAAGTATTTCATAGATCCAAAAATGCTCTTAATATAGCCGAAAAAAATCATTGGCAGATCTATATCCAATCAGGGAATGAAATTTTTGATGAAATGATAAATACGATTTTCATTCTTTTGTACGAGATTAAAACAAGTTGGAATAAAAGACAAAAAGATATTATCAAGCTTAGACGAAAAGGATGGACATATAAGAAGATTGGAAAAGAGGAAGGAATAAGTAAACAAACCGTTCACAAAATTCTTAAAGCTGCACAATGGAAAAGTGCTTCAAAAGCTATAAGTACCTTGAACAAAATAGTTACTCCTAATTTTGAAAATAATTTGGAGGATGACCCATGATTGAACAAGATCTTCTTTTGGCGACTAGTATAATTATTTGTGCTTATTTTATCACAGTTTTCATTGGTGCATACCTTATTGAACGATTTCTAATCATCTTCAGGCATTCACCTGTAAAAAATTCCGAAAATGAAAAAAAAACAAAGGAAAATAACAAATTAAATAAAGATTTAACTGGCGCAGGACGAATAATTGGGATGTTAGAGAGATCTATCGTCTTCACATTAGGTTTACTTGGAGAATATGGTGCAATTTCATTCGTGTTGGCAGCTAAATCGATGGCTCGATTCAAACAGTTGGAAGAACGCCAATTTGCAGAATATTATCTGATAGGAACACTTTCAAGTTTCTTTTTAGCTTTAATATGTGCTCTTATAACAAAAAGTATCTTGAACTACATTTTTTCTATTAATACTTAAACCAAAAATTTAATTCACAATTGAGAAAATTTAAATAATTTTTTCTTTGTACTGGTAGATTGAAAGGAGTTAATCAGTCGAAACGGAGTATGTTGAAGTTTAATTGAAATCTTTAAAAATCTTAGATTATTTTCTAAATTGATTGCATTATTATGTAAATTGTTCCTTAATTCTTTCTTAAAAAAATCTGAAAGGGAGAATTGAAATAAAAATGGTTTTAGTAGCCTCATATTCCTCATAAACCATTGAAATGTAACTTCTGTGATTCGTTTTAATATATTGCAATTCCAGTAGTTAGTTTTAACAATATTATGAATAGCTTATTTTAGCTAACATAAGGAAAATATAGAATCGAATTTTTATATTTTTAATAAACTTATTACGCGAAAACATGATAAACCGTAGCTCGTCTCGCTAATTATTGGGATTAAATAGAAAAAAATAAAAGTTATGACATTACTTTATCCCAAATTAATACTACGAGTAATATTCTGGTGAATAATAATGGCAGATCTCGAGAGAATGAATTTAGTGGTCACAGGGCATGTTGATCACGGAAAGTCGACTGGTCTAGGCCACATGTTGTTCTTACTCGGTCAGATTCACGATCCTAAAAAGAAACGACAACCATGGAGAATTGCTGAGAAGTATTTCAAAGACAGCCGAGCTCAAGGCATGGGTAGTTGGTCTTATGCTTGGATTTTGGATCCTCTGATGGATGAAAGAGAACGGGGTCTAACAATCAACATATCTTTCCAAGAATTTAGGACTAAAAATTACATATATAATCTTATTGACGCCCCTGGACACAGTGACTTCATAAAGAACATGATAACAGGAGCATCACAAGCAGATGCCGCAATTTTAGTAGTTTCTGCGAGAAAAGGGGAATTTGAAGATGGAACAAAGGTCGCTGGAACAGCATCGGGAAAATATGCAAACGTAATTGGTATGACTACCGAACATATGCTCCTTCTTACATCCCTAGGTATAACAAATATTGTTGTTGCAATCAATAAGATGGATGTTGTAGATTGGGATAAAAACCGATTTGATCAGATTCAAAAGGCAATTCATGCAATATTTACCCAACTTATGACCGCTTTGCAAATTCCTAACAAAGATGAGAGACTAGAAGCAATCAAATACGTCCCAACAAGTGGTTTAGTTGGTGTGAACCTTCATTCAAAAGAAACTACAATAAAGAATCTTGAAGGTCATATAGCTGCAGCAAAAGCTGGAAATGCAGATTCAGAATATATTTCATCTTTAGAGAAAGAGTTAGAAGACATTAAAGCCGGTTTCGAGGGAATTTCATGGTATGATGGGCCAGCATTGATTGAAGCACTTGATTTATTGGAATCACCTGCAGTACGCAAAGAAGAATTGGCAAAAAAATCAATTAGAATTCCAATTCAACAAACGCTCAGTATTGGGGGTGTAGGTACAGTACTTACTGGTCGGGTATCTAGTGGAATTTTAAAACCAAATTCAGAAATGGTAATTTCACCTACTAAACAGAGTATTGAACCACTACCTATTTCTGTAAAATCTATTCAAGAATTTCATAAAGACATTCCTCAAGCTTTACCTGGAGATAATATTGGTTTTAATATAAAAACAAAAAATATTGGAGCTAAGGATATTCTAAGAGGAGCGGTACTTAGTAATCCAGAAGACCCTGCAAGAGCATTGAGGCCCAATATTGATGCTTTCTTATCGCTTGTTCTCGTTGTACGTGGACTCGGTAAAAAAGGAAAAACAAAAGGAGAAGCCTGGGGAATTCATGAAAACTACTCTCCTGTTGTTCACTGCGGTACAGCTCAAGTAGCTTGTCGTGTTACACAGGTACAGGAAAAGGACCAACTCAACCAAGGAGAAAGAGGTATGATTTGGATGACACCTTTGAATCCATTAGTTGTTGAGCCTTTAACCCAATCTCCAGCGCTTGGACGGTTTGCATTGCGAGACTCTGGAAAAACTGTCGCAGTAGGAGTAATTCAAAAAATCGAACGTGGAAAATACTCCTCTTAATTTCTCCTTTTTTTTATTTTCTTAAAGTTAATAAAGACAACTAGGTTCGGCGATTTTATTTTATGAATGAAGATAAGCCGACAATATCTCTTATATGGATAGGACATGTAGATCACGGAAAGTCAACAACTTTAGGGCATTTATTATCACAAATAGGAGTGATAGACCCCCGAACTATTGAAAAACTTAAAGAAGATGCAGCACAAAACCAAATGGAATCATGGTTATGGGCTTATGTCCTTGATTCGCTACCAGAAGAGAAACAAAGGGGAATTACTTCAGATATTGCTTTTTTTCCTTTCAGCACGGAAAAGAGGAATTTTATGTTGATTGATGCTCCAGGGCATCGCGATTTTGTTACGAATATGATTAGAGGTGCCTCTCAAGCAGATACATGCATTTTAGTTGTAAGTGCTGTACCAAATGATCTTGATTCTGGTTTGAAAATTGGCAGTTACCAAGATCCTGGGGGCCAAACAAGAGAACATGCAATTCTGGCCTCTGTGCTCGGAATACAACAGATTATTGTGGCTATAAATAAAATGGATCTTGTGAATTATAGCGAAGACCGTTTTAGAGAGGCTGTCGACCGTATAAGAAAGCTTTTTTATGAAATTAAGTCCCCTTGGGTAAAAAAAATTGATGAAATCCCGTTTATCCCGATTAGTGGTTATTTGGGTGAGAATTTGACAGTTTCATCACAAAATTTAAGCTGGTATTCAGGTTTAACTTTAATTGAAGCTTTGAATTCACTTAAAGTACCTATATCAGAAAATGAAGTACCTATGAGGTTTATTACATACGATTTAGATGAACGCCACGGATTCGGAACCTTATTGCTAGGAAAAGTGCTGGGTTCATCACTGCATGTAGGAGATAAAATTATGCTTTTACCTCAAGGAATCTCATCTGAAGTGAAAGATCTTTGGCTCCAAGAAACAAAAGTTAAATCAATTAAACCTGGCCAACATGGGTCAGTTCTATTGAGAAATATCGAAAAGGAGACTTTAGAAGAAGGAACGGTTCTTGCTCCTATACAATCAGATTATCGTTTTGCATCGATTATTCAAGCTAAACTACTTATACTTGAAGGGTCTTTTGTACCAGGATCTTCAATAATTATACACTGTGGAACATCCTATACGACTGCGCAGGTATCACGAATTATAGAAATTTCTGTAAAAAATCCGAAACATAAGAAATTACCAAGAGAATTCGAAGGAAGGATTACAATTGCCTTTGAAACTGAATTAATTCTAGCAGAACTAGTGTTAGATTCTGCTATTGTTATTGAAAAATATTCTGATTTCCCTGAATTAGGACGAATAATTTTACGACATTCTGGTTCAACTATTGCAGTTGGAATCGTAGACGATCTAGTAAAAAGTAATTGATTATTAAATTAATCATATTTCAGAGTTACTAAATGTCTTATTAGCAGATCTTAAAAATATTAGACATTAAATCAAAAAATTTTCAATATTAATATTAAATCCTATCGAGCACTTAAAGCTACTCTTTCAATATCTTGTTTTCTTTTGATGGCGTTTGAATTTGGATTATTAGTTGAAGCTAGAATTAGCTGTTCTGCAAGGATTTCATCAAATGTCCGCACACTGTTGAAAGACGCTTTTCTAACCGACATTGCTAACAAACGTAGAGCTACATCAACTCTTCTTTGGGGAGCACTATCTACAGCCGTATGATACACAATTCCACCGTATGATATACGAGTTGTTTCTTCACGTGGAGCACAATTTATTATAGCATCCACAAGAACTTGTATAGGATTGCTTCCTGTTTTTAATTCGATTATTTTTAACGCAGATTTTACGGCATTAAGAGCAAGAATTTTTTTCCCTGTATTCTTTCCAGGGCTCATAAGTTTATTTGCTAAACGCTCAACTATATGTACGTAAGACTTATGAAATCGTTTATGTTCATGCCGGCCAGCACTATGAGGTACAAGCCTTTCTTTCAGATTTATATAACGAACAAGACTGATATCTGTCACTTCAACATCATTGCAATCCCATAAACCAAATAACTTCATATTTTCTGAAATGTCCATTGTTAAATTCACTTATTCCTTATGTTCTTAATTCGATCTCCACAAAAAGGGAACGAGAAACATTCAAACGAATTATTTGTCTCATCGTTCTATCATCAGCATCGATGTCTATTAAGCGTTTATGGATTCTAAGTTCATAATCTTCCCAAGTAGCTGTTCCTTGGCCACTTGGTGATTTTCTTACTGGTAATTTTAGCTTCTTCGTTGGAAGAGGAATGGGGCCTCTCATCTTCACACCAGATTTCTCTGCAATTCTTTTCATCTCATCACAGATTCCATCTAGCTGTTCTACATCGGCACTCATCAATCGAATCCGTGCTACAGCAACCAAATTAAAATTCACCTTAATAAACTAGCAATTCTTTGCTCTAAACTGCTCAATTGGGGAGATTAGTATGAGGTTATAAAGATTGTTGGTTTTATTTCTTGCTATAGTCTTTTGGGTAATAATTACAATTAATGGACTACTCTCGAGTAAGAATTTAGATAATAGAAGACATTTTTACTTTAGATAGATAAATCAATATGTAATCCAGTGATTGATGATAAAAAAACGCCGGGGGAGGGAATTTCATTCTGGGAAATACAGCTCCCAGAAGTTCGAACCCTCGAGTACTTAATGTACACTGGCTTTCAAGCATATTTTCGAGATTCCTTTGACTCAAGGCCAGCGCCGTACTATAGGGAAATTATTTGTAAACCAGTCCACTTGGCTACCCCGGCATGATAATTAGGTAGAAAATCGTGGTTTATTTCATGTTTTATAATCGTATAATACTAATGTACCCCCAGAAGCAACGACTACAAGAATCATACCTAGAATTAATAGTGTGATCGAAGTTCGAATATCATATGCAAACCTAGTAGAATACCGAATTAAATAAAATCCGCCGGATCCTAAGGAAAAAAACAGTGCTGCAATAAGTGATTCAAGTAGAAATTGCTCACTGGATGATCGAAATACTGGAACGAGGCTAGTAGCTGTCTGTCCCATTGGTAACGGATTTTCTGTAATATTATAAATTCCACCGGCCAAAATGAATACAATTAAAAGGAGGAGAGCAGCTAAAAGGTACTTATGAGGAGCTTCATAAGGTAGGGCGAAATCTGGAATTCTAAAATCAATAGAAGGCTTTTTAAGGCCTGGAACCCACGGTAGTCGGGATGATCTCTCAGGTTCTTGATCAGGTTGTTTATTTGACAATTTTATTACCTCTAATATGCATTCAGCCATTGGAATTTTAAGAAATATCTCTTTCTTAGACTTTAATCTTTATACATCAGGGATATAAGTCAAGATAACCTCTATTCCCTGAAACGCAGCCGTAGAAGTAACCACTACTTGTATATATACAGGATGGGGCGCCATGGATCTAGCTTAATTCCCTTTCGAAAAGAGAGAAAGCTATCAAATCTTTTTTTCAAAAAATCCCGGTAAATACTAGAAGATTATTTCTTATTTAAAAGTTCTATAAAATCAATTAGAGCCATCCCTTCAAGATCCGAAATATTTATGACAACCATATGCAGTGAGTCTTCAGGAGATTCCATATCATCCAAGTCGTCATCTATAAACCATACTGCTTTTTTTCTAAGGAATTTTGAAAGACTATTTACCAATAAGAGTCTAGAAAAATCATTTTTCTCATTCTGAGATGTTACACCTGTGATAATGGGGGAAGGAACTTTCGCTATTTTGATTGAACTAGGTTTATCTATAATTGGTTCCGAAAGACCATCAAATAGTTTAGATTTAAACCAAAGGACTTCAAAATCCTTTTCAGCTAAATAAACCCCCACTTCCTTTTGTAATTTAGTTCGTGGTTGTTTATAATCCTTTAATGTATTTTCACACAGTCCTTTAAATTGTGTCTCATAAATATCTAGAGGAACGTCTAAATCATCATTATCTAATTCCTTACAAAGAGAAATATAATTATCGACCTTTGGGAAACTTTCACCTTTCTCATATTTATAGAGCGAATGCCGTGAAATACCAACTCTTTCAGCGAGATGAGTCATATCAAATTTCTTTATTTTCCTTTGTAATTTGAATTTCTCTTTAGAAAGGTTGACATAAACACCACCACGACTAGTAAACTTTGAAATTTTAGCAGATTTTTTACCTCCCTCAAATTGTAGATATTTTTTTAGTGTGTTTAATGATACAGCCGAAATATCGTGTCTTCGATATAGTGTTTCTTCTTCAATATTTTTCCGATCAGCATAAAGAGCAATAAGAAGAGGGAACCCTGAAATTAATTTAGAAATTAATTGTAATTCGATAGAAGTTTGCTTTTTGAAGAAATCTAGATCGACAACAACCTTAGTAATAATTCGTTGCTGATTAAAATTAATTTGCCTTGTATCGGTCTTTTTTGCAATAAAATCAAATACATTAGATTTAGGTACTTCACTCCATAAGGAATATCCCGCTCTTTGAAATTCAGCTTTGCTTTGAGAAACTAACTTTTCTCTTATAACGGTTTCTGCAGCAGACATTTAAATTCCAGAGATATATCTAAACTATTAAACTTAGAGGGACTTCCAAACTTTGAATAACGAGTGTGTGATTCTTGAGTTCAGGAGATCCAGTCATCTTGCAATGAATCCAGTCTTGCGAAGATGGCTATAGTATTGATTTTTTTTAAATAATCTTTTCATATAAATATTCTTGTTATATTCAATCATAATGATGGACCGACCGGGATTTGAACCCGGGAGATGCGGTCATCTAGCGATGAACTCCGCCTTGCGAAGACGGCGTGAATGACCAGACTTTATGTAGATGCTTATTCTTAAGACTCTATTTCACTATCGGCCCAATAAATCTTTTTAAGTATTAGAATGTTGTTGAAAGGAACTCCTAATCCTTATTATATTGTTTTATATGAACAATACTCTCTTTCGTTGGTGGAAAGAGTCCTATTTT
>JBHLKP010000091.1:0-14383 GCA_048886525.1 Candidatus Hodarchaeota archaeon
AGCAAGTGTATGGAAAAAATGGTATTTCAAATACAGCTTTGAATGGTTCATAAGAAACTATTCTTGAATCAAGTGAAAATTTCACCTAAATATCTAAAGAATTTAATTTAAATCTTCGAAAAAAATTAAAATGACTAAATTTTGATTATATTTTATAATTAGATAATTGAAACAACATTTTTGCGGAAGATGTGAAATTATGGGGTCTCAAAATGAAATTACAGAAACCGGTAACTTATTTAATGAAGACGGTTCGCTTATCCAGCGTGGTTGGGCAAAAAAACCAATACTTACTTATAATAAAGAAAATATAGGCAAAGGATGGACTCGAATAAAAGAATGGGATCATTATTCAATATTGAACAAACAATTTGGATTTCAACTGACCATTGGTGATATCGGATACCTAACTCAGATGAGTTATGCTTGGCTTGATTTCGAGAATAAGAAAAGGTTCGATAAAGCTACTATGAAATTTTTGACAAAATCGAAATATTTACCTTTAAGTTCTCTTGAAGAAAGTTGTATTGTTTTTCCTACAAAAAAATTCTCTGCTACGATTTTAAAGAAAGAGAATAAACGAATTTTAACTTTTGAAGATTCATCATTTCAAAAAAAGGGGATAAGAGGCACTATTACTTTAATAGATGATCCCAAAATGGATAATACGGTAGTAGTTACTGGTTACAAGGAAGATCCAAAACTGTTTTATTATAACCACAAGATAAATTATATGCCCGCAGAGGGGATTATTGAAATAGGAGAGAAAAAATATAATTTAGAACCTGAAACCTCTTTTGGTTTAATGGATTGGGGACGTGGGATATGGCCCTATCGAACACACTGGTTATGGGGATCAGCTTGCGGTATCGTGAATGATATCCCAGTAGCTTTCAATATAGGATATGGTTTTGGAGATTTATCAACCCATACAGAAAATATTGTCTTTTATAATGGAAAAGCTCACAAATTAGATCAAGTTATGTTTCATCATAAGGATAGGGATCCCACTAAATCTTGGAAATTTACAAGTAATGATGATAGATTCAATATGGTATTGAAGCCACTTATTCCTCATAAAGAGAAACTCAATTTTGGATTGATATCATTGAACTCCTGTTTATTACATGGGCTTTATTCTGGTGATGTTATCTTAGATAACGGTGAAAAAATTCATATCAAAGACATGCTTGGTCATGCTGAAGATATTTATTGGCGATGGTAAAATCAACTGATTCATTTTAAGAAAGGATCTATTTATCAAAAACGTTTTGCTAAAAAACTACCCTTCTAATTCAATGATGTATTTAAGTATGTCTCGGATGTTTATTACTCTAAGTGGATCATCATCAATGATAGCATATGTATAACCCCCTACTTCCATCATATGGAGCGCATCCACAACAGAATTTTCTGGATTTAATACTTTTGGCTTTACTAACATCGCTTCTGTAATAGGTTTATCAATATTAATTGGTGATTCATTACAAACTCGTTTTAATAGAGATCTTTCTGTGAAAATCCCTTCGATTGTTTTACCGTCCATTATAACTGCAGAAAATTTATGAGCTTTGAGCATTAACTCGATTACCTCTTTTACTGATTTTTCAGGGGATACTATGAGAGCAATCGAATTTTCCTTGCCAACCTTTCGAAGTTTATCTTTAAGAATTGCTTTTTCAATCTTTGATTTAGTAACGGGTTTTTTTTCTTCAAATCTTGTTAAATCGATTCTACAATTATCGCATGAAGCGGCTCCAGGTAAATTTTCATAACCGCAGGCAGGGCAAATCACTAGTAGCACTTCCTCTAAAGATTAAGATTTTGTTTTTATTAGAATTATTTGATATAATTTCTTATATTAATATTGCTAATATAGATTTTTTTGTTAAACAACAGTCCAATTCTCTTCTCCATTGATTATTTCCTTTAATGATTTTGTCACCGAATTTTTAGCTTCTTCCATTTGTTGTTCTAACATATCATTATAAGTTGCTTTTTTTATTGCACGAAAAATTCCTATAGGTTCTGGAAATTTAGGATATCTCATTCTTGATAAGAAGAAAGCAAGTGTTGATTCTTTGGCATTTTCATCATGATACAACAAATCTGTTTCTTCGAATCCTGCTTCCTTATAATTAATCACTTTTGGAGTAAGACCATGCAAAAATATACCTTTATTCCGATCTCTACCAAAAACCATGGGTTTACCGTGTTGGAGTTCAATAATGTTATCATATCGCAATTCTTTATCAGTAGCGTAATTAAAAGCGCCATTATTAAAGATAACACAATTTTGATATATTTCTACAAACGCTGTTCCTTTATGTTCTGCTGCGCGGCGTAATATTTCTTGCATGTGATCTCCGTATTGATAAATTGTCCGAGCAATAAAAGTCGCTTCAGCTCCCAAAGCCCATGATATAGGATTAACAGGATAATCAATTGATCCTGTTGGTGAGGATTTTGTACGTTTTCCTAATATCGATGTAGGTGAATACTGGCCTTTTGTTAAACCATAAATCTGGTTATTAAAGAGTATTATTTTGATATCTACATTCCTTCGAATTGCATGCAGAAGATGATTTCCTCCAATACTTAATCCATCACCATCACCAGTAACTACCCATACTGATAATTCAGGTCTACTACATTTGAGACCTGTTGCGATTGTTGGTGCTCTTCCGTGAATTGTATGCATTCCATAGGTATCCATATAGTAGGGAAATCGAGAACTACATCCTATTCCGCTAATAATTGCATAATTCTCTTTCGGGATTCCTAAGGTAGAAAATACCTTCTTCATATTTGCTAATATGGCATAATCACCGCATCCAGGACACCATCGTACATCAAAACCTGAATCAAAATCTTTTGGAACCAGTATTGGAGAAACAAAGCGGGGCCAATCTGTATTACTCATTTTAAATTTCTCCTAATATGTTTTCAATTTCCTCTTGAATTTCATTTACCTGAAACGGTTTTCCTTGGACTTTTTCAAGCCCGTTTACTGCTATTGTATAACGAGATTGGATTAATAGTTTGAGTTGCCCTTTATTCATCTCTGGTATTAGTACACGTTTATAAGAATTAAGAATCTCCCCTAAGTTATCAGGAAAAGGATTCAGATAACGCAAATTTGTGTCTGCAACTTTCAATCCCTTCTTTCTTAATTCTTTTGCGGCAGTATGAGCCGCGCCATAAGTAGATCCCCAGCTGAGTACTAATACGTCTCCTTCTTTTGGTCCATTAACAGTTTGAAATCCGATATCTTTAGAAATTCTAGCTATTTTTTCTGCTCGGATATTAACCATTTTTTCGTGGTTTACTGGATCATAACTAACATTTCCTGTCTTATCTTCTTTTTCTAGACCACCAATTCGATGTTCAAACCCTTTTGTTCCGGGAACTATCCATGGCCTAACAAGATATTTATTTCGGTTATAAGGGAGAAAATGATTTGAATTAGTCAAGGATAAATTATTGTCAATTTTAACTTTAATTTCAGGTAATTTATCTATATCAGGAATTTTCCATGGATCAATACTGTTCGCCAAATAAGCATCAGAAAGTAAAACTACAGGGGTCATATAATTTATAGCAATTCTGACCGATTCAATTGCTATATCAAAACAATCGCCAGGACTTTGAGGAGCTAAGACTGGTAAAGGTGATTCCCCATTTCTGCCAAACATAACTTGTAATAAATCTCCTTGCTCTGGTTTCGTCGGCATACCTGTACTTGGACCAGCACGTTGTACATTTACTAGTACTAGTGGAAGCTCTGTTATCACGGCCAATCCTAATGCTTCTGTCATTAATGCTAACCCAGGTCCTGAAGTTCCTGTTACTCCAATAGTACCTCCAAATGAAGCACCAATAATTGAACCAATGGCAGCAATTTCATCTTCTGCTTGAAATACTCGAATTCCATACCCTTTCAATCGTACTAATTCATGTAATAGATCACTTGCGGGAGTGATTGGATAAGCACCAAAAAATAATTCTTTTTTTGATAAATACGAAGCAGCAGCGAAGCCAAGCGCAAGTGCTTGATTTCCCGAAATATATCTATACAAACCAGGTTCCATTTTCGCTTTAGGAACATGATATTGAACTGGAAAAAGCTCTGTAGTCTCTCCGAAATAATAACCAGCCTTTAGGGTTTTAATATTAGCTTCTACTATAACAGGTCGTTGGCTGAATTTTTTTTCAATCCATTTTATTGTAGGTTCTAATGGTCTATCGAAAAGCCATGTTATCAAACCTAATGCAAAGAAATTACGCGTTAAGTTAATTTCCTTTGTACTTAATCTTTCAACTGAACTTACAGCTTTTTTGTTTAATTCTGTAATATTGATATTAAATAAGCGATATTTGCTTAGTGTATCGTTTTCCAAGGGATTTGAAGTATATCCAGCTTTTTCTAAATCTTTTGGAGTGAATGAATCTTTATTAGTGATTAGTATTCCATTAGCTTTTAGATCTTTGATATTAACTTTTAAAGCTGCTGGATTCATCACAACTAAAGCATCTAATTTATCTCCGGGAGTAAAAATTGGCGTTGAGGAAAAATGAATTTGAAATCCAGAAACACCTGCTAGTGTACCAGTTGGAGCTCTTATTTCGGCTGGAAAATCAGGCATAGTTGAAATGTCATTCCCATAAATAACAGAAGCTGAGGAAAATTGAAGGCCAGCTAATTGCATACCATCACCACTATCTCCAGCTAAGCGAATAACAACTCGCTCCATTTCTTCAGTAGATTTTCCTACTTTTTGTTCAGGATCAATCTTAGTTTTTTGAGCCTCTTCCATTAATTTACACCAATTTTTGCAACAAAATAGGTCTAATAGAATACTTATGGACTATTTCAAGCTCCCTCTCTTCGATCTTGAGTTGGTTGTCCAGGAAGAACCGTATAAACCGTTTCAGCAAAGTATTCAACAAGATAGTGTATGAAATCACGCGCAGAAACAATTCCTAATAATTTTCCTTCTTCTAGAATTGCTATATGTCTAAAGGTATTTCTATATAGTGTTAAGGCGATTTCAGCAATAGATTCTTTACATTCAATAGTTTTAAAATCTTTAGTCATAATTGTTGTGGCAGAATTAATCTCATTAAAATTTTCAGAGCCAATGGAGCTTAAAATATCCCGTTCTGTAATAATACCCAACAAATGTTCATCTTTGTCTAGAATACAAACATATCCATACCAATTTGATCTTAATATGGTAATTGCGTCTCGAATCGTCCCAGTATAAGACAAAATATTGATATTTTTTTGAATTAAACGCTTACAATCGTCCTTCTTAAACATTGAAATAAGAAAGTCCTCTTGAGTCATTTTAAACCTCTCTATAATTCAGATAGACACTTTCTATTTAAAAAATCCTCTCTATCAATTTTTATGCTTTTTTTGAGCCATCCTGAAGTTAACTCTTTCTAGATCCATTCTATGGGGGTTGGTAATCAAGTGAGATCAAAAAAGGCTACCTAACTCTATTATAAATTATTCATGTTCTTAGATCTTTATGTAAATTTGCATAAATTCTAATCATATACAGATTGATCATACTTGATATTTTCTGGGTATTAGGTATTCTTTTCTCTGATTTATTAAGATGAATTGATTTCTTGATAAACCTTATTTTCCGAAAAAATCATTTATACGTATATTAGACCATGAAACAAGAGAAATCGTGAGTTATTAAAAAAATGTAAAATAGAAGAAAGAAAAAAAAGAGAAAGAAAGGGAGAGTTATTCTTGACAAAAATCTTCATATTCTTCTGGACTCATTAGTTTAGCTAAATCTTCCTTAAGGTTAGTAGGTTTAACTTTAACCAACCATGATCCATAAGGATCTTCATTTATTTTCTCTGGTTCATCTTCCACTTCTTCATTAATTTCAATTACTTCTCCAGAAATGGGACTATAGACATCACTGACAGCTTTCACACTTTCAACTGAAGCAAATACCTCGCCAAGAGTAACAGTATCTCCAACTTCTGGTAATTCTACCATTATTATATCTTTAAGCGCTTTTTGCGCAAAATCGGATATTCCGATAAAACAAGTTCCATTTTCCACTCGAACCCATTGATGTTCTTTATAGTATTTTGCACTATCATCAATCTCATAAGACATATTATAAAACTCCTTTTCGGAAACTAGTTCATTTTATATTTTAAATTTCTGTTTAGATTTTAATAAAGGGGATAAATAAATAATTAACTCCTTGTAATATTTAAGCTTTATAGGATTTTTGGCTTCAATGAGGTTATAAAACAGTTACTAGTATTAATAAACAATTGTTCTGGAAGAATATATAAGTTATCTAAAGTAACCGACTCATGAATTAATTTTAGTGAATATTAGGGCTAGTAAGTGTGATCTTCATTGGCCTGCGTTGGCATATGCGAATTATTGCATGTAATCAAGCGTAATTATTTCTTCTTTGCACATTAATACATTGTGATCAAAAAATTAGTCTATTTCACCGCAAAGAAATTTAAAGAAATGATATTAATGGAATTTGAATAGGAAACAAGGATAAAATATGGATGATAACAAATAAAACTGTCATTAATTTAAATAACGCCGATTTTAATTTTAAGAATGAAGTTGTAGCAGAAGAGGGCGGGAAATATCTTAAGAAATGTTTCCAATGTTCTTCTTGCACCTTAACATGCCCCGTCGCTGATTCTGGATTAGAATTGAATCCACGAAGGATAATCCGACAAGTTCTATTAGGATTAAGGAAGGAAGTTTTAGAATCAAAAGCAATTTGGCAATGTGTTGGATGTTTCGAATGTACTGATAGATGTCCACAGAATGTTCGTTTTACGGAAGTTATTGAGGCTTTACGGCGAATAGCTGTTCGTAGTTCAAAAAGTGAGGATAAAAGGAAGAGAATTAAATTATCAAAGGAGGGTAAGCTTAAACATTCATTTGATAAACGATTTAAAGAGAGTGTTTGGCTCTGGGGACGATCTTGGGAGCCAGAAATGATAAGCCGTTATTTCTTATATGGTCGAGGATTTCCTTTTGGGGCTTTTATAGGATTTAGATATATTTCATTGATACTTGGGATGTTTCTGAAGTTTAAAATCGAATTTTTTCCACCATGGAATTCTAAAGCAAGAAAAGAGGTTAGAGCCATATTTAAAAAAGCAGAAAGTAAAAAAAATTGATGTGAAATCAATGAAAGTTGGTTACTATCCAGGATGTTCTCTTCATAAGGTAGCTAAGGAATATAATAGCTCAATTTTTAAAATTGCCGAAAAACTCGGTATAGAATTAGAAGAATTGAAAGATTGGAACTGTTGCGGGGCTTTGGAGGTTTCAGCAGTTAATTATTTGGCAGCAGAGGGGATAGTTGCAAGGAATCTTGCCCTTGCAGAGAAACAGGGATTAAAACTGCTTACTGCAGTCTGTCCTGCTTGTTCTTTTCAATTAATTACTACTAATCATAAAATGGTTGAAGATCAAACTAAAGCTGCAGAGATAAATTCATTATTGGAAAAGGAAAAGTATTCTCCTGGTAGTGTCAAAACAATGCATTTTTTACAGTTATTACGCGATGAAATAGGAGTAGAAAAAATAAAAGAAAAAATAATACCAGACAATCCGTTAAAAGGGAAAAAAGGAGTAGCTTATTATGGGTGTGTATGTACTCGTCCTAGAGATATCCTTCAATTTGAAGATCCAGACAATCCCACATTTATGGACGAATTAATAAAGCTAGTAGGTGCTGAGGCTCCTTATTTCCCTATGAAAACAAAATGTTGCGGAGCAACACAACTTCTTGTTGCTAAACCTACTGTTGAAACATTAACAGGAAATATCATTGTAAATGCGAAGGAAGTTGGTGCAGATTTTATTGTTGTGGCTTGTCAAATGTGTGCTTTAGCACTTGATGGACAACAAAAACAAGCGATAAAGAGAGTTAAGGGTGGTAAATTTACTATCCCTGTTTTATATTTTAGTCAGGTTCTTGGTATTGGAATGGGTCTCGATCACAAGTCTTTAGGGTTAAGATCAAATTATATCTCCCCGAAAAGGTTATTAAAAACAACCAAAATCTGAGGAGTTGAATAAAACGACAGAAAGTTGTTTAATAATTGGAGGAGAAATTGCTGCTATACGAGCTGCCCATGACTTACTAGCTGTGGGAGTTCCTGTTACACTGATTAATTTTTCAGATGAGTTATGTGAAATATCTAAAATGTTCCAAAATGGGGTTACTGATTTTGTTTATAAAAAGGACATAATTACCCCCTATTTGAAAAAATTAGAGTCAAATCCCAATTTTAAATTAATAAGTAATGTTCAAAAAATTACGGTTGATCGAAAAGAGTCACCTTTCGAAATTAAAATTGAATATAATGAGACTTCAAAGATTCTTGTAACTAATACAATCATTTTTGCTACTGGATTCAAACCTTTCATTATCGAAAAGCTTGAGGAATATGGTTACGGAGTTCTTGAGGGAGTTATAACAATATTTGATCTTGAAAAAAGCGTGAAAAATGGTAATTTAATGATTGACGAGAAAATGCAGCGATTAATATTTGTTCTATGCGCTGGTTCACGGATATCAAGAGGGAACCCTGATTGTTCTTCTTACTGTTGTAGTTATTCAATTAATCAAGCTCTGATGATTAAAAAGATGTATCCTCAAATAGATGTTGTTATAATGTATATGGACATCAGAACAATAGCAAGTCAAGAGTTTCTTTACAATGAAGCCCGAAAATCTGGGATTATTTTTATTCGAGGACGTCCATCTGCCATTGAACGATCTAACAGAAAATTAATAACACTCTTTGAGGACACACTTGCAGACAAACAAGATTTATTACCAGCAGACTTAATCATCTTAGCTGTAGGAGGTGTACCTTACCCCGGTAGTTATGATCTTGCCATTAATTTTGGACTTCAATTAAATCATAATAATTTTATCCAAGTTATTGAAAAACCAGTTACTACATCAGTTTCTGGAATATTTACGTGTGGATCGGCTTCTGATGGAGTAAAAAATATTCAACAAACGCTTTCTGAGGGTGGTGCTGCTGCTATGGCTGTTTTAAATTTCTTAAAGAGGATCTAGAATAATGATAGAATCAGAAAAATCTACATCTCTGCTAGACGATTTAAAATCTGATAGATTATCGATTATCAATAATTGCTTTCAATGCGGATTTTGCACAAGTATTTGTCCATTAAGAAGAGTATCAAAATACAATCCTAGGGGAATAATTCATTCCGCATTATTAGGACATGAATTGAATATTGATGATTTAACAACCTGTTTAACCTGCGGTCAATGTTTTGAGGGCTGTCCTCAGGAAATTGATTTTCCAAATTTCATTCGTGAGAATAGGGCTAGTATTATTATAGCTGACGATAACTTCGCCCATCATAATATTTTCAATATCTTACAGTTATTCATGACTCAAATGACTGAATCGGGATTGAAATATGAATTTGAGGGAGAATTTGATTCAGAATCTGATGTTGCATATTTCCCAGGCTGTGTCGACCTTTTTGATCACTTTCTGGATCTTAAAGAGACTAACTTTCACCAAATAGGTCAGAGTGCAATCAATTTAATTAATAAAGCAGGAATTAAACCCAATCTTATTTCTTTGAAATGTTGTGGACATGATGCTTACTGGACAGGGGATAATAAGCCTTTTGAAAAACTTCGTGAGTATAACAGCCAAATGATAAAAGATTCAGGGATTAAAACTCTAATAGTCTCCTGTGCTGAGTGTTATTATACTTTTGGTAAAATTTATGAGCTTAAAAAGCAGGGTGTTAATGTTAAACACATTTCACAATTTATAGAAGAACATCAAGAAGCTTTTATATTCAAAGGGGAAAAAATTTCGTTAACATACCATGATGCCTGTCGCTTAGGACGTTTTATGAAAGAATATCGTAGTCCAAGAACCGTCTTAAAGAACCTAGGACCACTAATCGAGCTCACTAATAATAGAGAGAATTCAACCTGTTGTGGGGTATCTGCTTGGCTTAAGTGTGATGATAAATCACGAGCAATTATGCTACATAAGTTAGAAGAAGCTGTCAACGCAGTTGGGAATGAAGGTACCCTTGCTGTAGGTTGTACAAAATGTTTTGCACATTTAAATTGTGTATTGGAAGATAAAAGACCACAACATGATTTTCAGATTAAAGTGAAGGAAATTGGTATGATAATTGATGAATACACAAACAAAGAGTAGCAAATGAGAGGATCATAATGAAAGAACCTTTAATAGGATCAGTAGCAGTGATTGGTGGGGGAATTGCAGGAATCCAAGCGTCTCTAGATTTAGCTGAACAAGGTTTTCTTGTATATTTAATTGATAGCAATCCTTCAATTGGAGGAAGAATGGTACAGCTTGATAAAACATTTCCGACTCTTGATTGTGCAATGTGTATCCTAGGTCCAAAACTAGTTGATGTTCAAAGACACCCGAATATCAGACTATTAACTTATTGCAAACCAATAAGTCTTACTGGAACGGCAGGAAATTTTAATTTAAAATATCTAAAAAAAGCACGTTACGTTGATGAGGAAAAATGTACAGCTTGCGGTGATTGTGAAGAAAAATGTCCTGTATGGATAGATGATGATTTTAATGCTTATTTAACAAGAAAAGATAAGCGAGGAAGAGACAAGCCTGGAAGAAAAAATGTTTCAATACCATTTCCTCAAGCTGTTCCTAAAATAGCTTATCTCGTTCCTGAAACGTGTCTTTACATCCAAAAAGGTAAATGTGGGCTTTGTCAAAAGCATTGTGGGCCTGGAGCAATAAATTACGAACAGGAGGACGAGGAACAGGAAATAAGTATTGGAGCCGTAATTGTAACAACGGGTTTTGACCCCTTTGATGCAAAAGAAATATCGAGTCTACATTTCGGACATTTTCCTAATATAGTTACAACATTACAATTTGAAAGGCTTCTTAACGCGTCAGGTCCAACGGGTGGAGAAGTAATTAGGCCATCAGATCAAAAACATCCTAAGAAACTTGCTTTCTTACAGTGTGTTGGTTCTCGTAATCCATCTATTAACAGAAATTATTGTTCAGCTGCTTGTTGTATGTATGCAATAAAAGAAGCGATAATGGCTAAAGAACATGATCCGAATGTTGAAGCTTATATTTACTACATGGATATCCGAGCATTTGGTAAGGGATTTGAAGAATTTTACAAACGTGCTATAAACGAGTTTAATATTCATTTTATTAAATCAAGAATTAGTGAGGTTCAAGAAAATCCCGAGAATCACAATTTGATTATTAAATATGAAGATTTTAAGGGAGACCAAGCAATCTCATACGATGAGATGGACATGGTAGTATTATCAACTGGATTAGATCCATCATCTCATTCAGACTTCTTGAAAAGGTGTTTAAACCTAGATGTTGATAGGTATGGATTTATCAAAACTGATCCATTGAAACCACTAGAAACTAACAGACCGGGTGTATTTGTCTCTGGTGTAGCTTCAAGTCCGAAAGATATACCTGACACTGTTGCACAAGCGAGTGGTGCAGCAGCAAAGGTCTCTATTTTATTAAAAAACGTACGATCTACAGAAATTGAAGAGATTAAATTACCTCGAGCTATCAAAGTAGATCCGACTGATGATCCAAGGATAGGTGTGTTAGTTTGCCATTGTGGACACAACATTGCATCAGTTGTAGACTGTAAAGAAGTAGCTGAATATGCAAAAACTTTTCCTAATGTTGTATTTTCAACTGACCCAATGTATGCTTGTGCTGCAGATACACAAGTAGTTATCAAAGATGCTATTAATAAACATAAATTAAATCGAATCATCGTTGCTTCATGTACACCTCGTACACATGAACCATTATTTAGAAGCACTCTCCGTGAAGCAGGACTAAATGAGTTTTTATTTGATCTCGTGAACCTTCGTGAACATGTTTCATGGGTTCATCCTCATGAAGAGGAGAAAGCAAATGAAAAAGCTAAAGATTTAGTTCGTGGAGCTATATCACGCGCTTGTCGCCTTGAACCTTTATTTAAGGAAAAAATACCCATTATTCAGAAAGCAATAGTAATTGGTGGAGGTTGTGCTGGTATGACTAGTGCATTAGATCTTTCTAAGGCTGGATATCCAGTTTATCTTATAGAAAAAGAGAATCAACTTGGGGGAGAATTGTTAAAAATTCCTGAATTACACAATGGTCTCAAAGGGAAAGATATAGCTAATGAGCTCGAAAATCAGATCAAAAATGAACCGAATATAACAGTTTACACAAACGCGAAAATTGAAGACCTTACTGGAGCTGTTGGGAATTTCAAAGGAAAAGTAAACGGTCATGAAATAGAATTTGGGGCTGTAATAATAGCCACAGGAGCCGAACCCTTTAAACCTAATGGATACTACAATTATGGGGTATTGCCTAATATTTTAACACAGAGGGAGTTCGAAGAACACTTTGATGAAATGGATCCACAGACTGTAGTAATGATACAATGTGTCGGATCACGAGAAGATGAAGCTCCACGAACCTACTGTTCCAGAATTTGTTGTACTGTAGCAATTAAAAATAGTATTCGAATTAAAGAACGCAATCCGAACGCTAATGTATTTATTCTCTACAAAGATATCCGAACTTATGGTGATTTAGAGGAACTGTATTTAAAAACAAGAGAACTTGGAACAATTTTTATCAGATATACAGATGAAGAAAAACCAAGTATTACCAAAGATGGGGTAGTACGAGTATTTGATGAAATGTTGGGCGTTACTCTTGAAGTAAAACCAGATTTAGTCATACTCAGCGTTCCTCTAGTTCCTAAGCCAAATGAAGAATTAAGCCAGATGTTTAAGGTTCCCCGTGGTTCTGATAAGTTTTTCTTAGAAGCACACGTGAAATTGCGTCCAATTGATTTTGCAACAGACGGAATTTTTCTTGCAGGAACAGCTCAATTCCCAAAATTTACAACAGAGAGTATTTTTCAGGGAAGTGGTGCTGCTGTTCGGGTCATGGCATTGCTTGCGAAAGGTTATTTACTCTCTGAAGGAGCAATTTCAGAAGTAAATCAAGATCTTTGTAGAGGTTGTGGTCGTTGTGAAGCAGTTTGTCCATTTAAAGCGATTGAATTGGAAATAAAATCACTAGAATTAGAAACAAGAACATTAAAAACAGTAAAAGCTGTTGTTAACGAAGCAGTGTGTAAGGGTTGCGGAGTTTGTGTTGTAACTTGTCCTGTTTCTGCTATTTCAATAAAACATTTCCCTGATAAAACAATAGAAGCGCAATTCGAGTCCATACTTCTTAAATCAAATCAAATTGACAAGCAAGATATAGAATTATCGCAAATGGAGGCTCCATGAGTTATTATAAAGGTGAAAAGAATGTCTCGTGCTGAAACTGTATTAAATAGTGATGTTTTTGAACCAAAAATTATTGTTTTTGCTTGTAATTGGTGTTCTTATGCTGGAGCTGATTTGGCTGGTGTCTCACGCTTACCATATCCGAGTAATATTCGTATTATCCGCGTAATGTGTTCTGGTCGGGTAGATCCAGCTTTTGTGCTTAAGGCTTTTCTTAAAGGAGCCGATGGTGTTATCGTTGCAGGATGTCATCCAGGAGATTGTCATTACTTAGAAGGCAATCTGAGAGCTAAGGAACGCATTGACAATATGGTTGAAGTTTTAAAGCTACTTGGGTGGGAAGTGGAAAGATTTCGCTTAGAATGGATTTCTGCAAGTGAAGGAAAGCGCTTTGCTCAGATTATGACTAGTTTCACAGAGAAAATAAGAGAACTAGGTCCAATAAAGGTAATAAAAGACTAAAAGTGAATATAAATGACAAATTCTGTTCTAGTTATTGGAGGCGGAATCAGCGGAATTAAAGCTTCCATTGATCTTGGCCAAATGGGTGTTAAAATATTCTTAATAGAACGTTCTGAAAAACTAGGTGGTAAATTTCTAAAACTAGGAAAAACTTTTCCATATGGGACGAATGCAGGAAATTTACTAGATTCACAGATTCAAATACTGAAATCGCTTGAGAATGTTGATATACACGTTCATACTCGTGTTAAATCTATTATAAGAGAGAATGACGTTTTTATAGTCACTTTAGCACCAAGTGATACTACTCTCGAAGTTGGAGTAATAATCGTAGCTACAGGATTTGAACCATTTGATCCTGTGAATATTTTAAATTATGGTTATGAAAAATACAAAAATGTCCTAACTTCTCTAGATCTTCTCGAAATTATCAATAGTCAACAAAAAATCATTCGACCTTCAGATAAGAGACAACCAAGTAGTATAACTTTCATTCAATGTATTGGTTCACGAGATAAAAAAACAAATGAGTA
>JBHLKP010000092.1:0-14331 GCA_048886525.1 Candidatus Hodarchaeota archaeon
GCGGATCAATCTTTAGGAGTTCAAAATGCGTTATTGAAAATGGGTAACTCTGCTTTAGCTAATCTTAATGTTCTTGTACACGGTACTACTGTCGCAACTAATGCAATACTTGAACGAAAAGGCGCAAAAACTTGTTTGATTACTACTAAAGGTTTTACTGATGTTATTGAAATTGGTAGACAGGATCGAATCAATTTATATTCACTAACTCCAGTAAGAACACCACCTCTGGTTCCACGTGAACTGAGATTTGGGATAAAAGAAAGAGTAGGTGCAAAAGGAGAAATCATTACCCCTTTGAATATTAATCATTTAGATCAAATAATTTCAGTAATACAACAAAAAAACGTCGAGAGTGTTGCTATTTCTCTTCTATTTTCTTTTTTCAATTCTAAGCATGAAACAATGATAGCTAATCAAATTAAGGAAAAAATCCCTGAAATACAAATATCAACCTCTAACTGGGTCTTACCAATATTTCGGGAATTTGAGAGGACAACTACAACAGTTTTAGATGCATATGTTGCTCCAAAAATGCGAAAATATTTCGACGCGTTTTCAAAAAGAGTAGAACTTCAGGGTATAAACATTCCACCTCTTGTACTTCTCTCTACAGGGGGAGTTACTCAGATGAAAAATGCTGCTGATCGTTCTGTAGATACTGTCCTTTCAGGTTTAGCAGGTGGAGTTCTTGGTGGATTATACTCGTGTAATGAGCTCCAAATATCGAATGCGTTAACCTTGGATATTGGTGGAACTTCAACTGATGTGGCAAATATTGTCAACGGGAAAATTGAAATATCAACACAGAATTTAATAGGAAATTACCCTTTAAATATACCAGCAATAGCTGTACAAACTATTGGAGCTGGAGGAGGTTCCATTGCTAGTTTTGAACATGGAATACTAAGAGTAGGTCCTGAAAGTGCAGGTGCAGATCCAGGTCCGGCTTGTTATAATCGAAATGGTTTTGTTCCAACCGTAACTGATGCCAATCTTGTTAGAGGTTTGTTGAATCCTGAATACTTTTGCGGAGGATCTGTAAAAATATTCCCCGATCGTGCTAAAGAAGTAATATCCTCACTTAGAGAGGAAATGAACCTCGAGTCAATAGAAGAATGTGCCGCAGGAATCATCCAAATTTTCGAGAATAATATTGCGTTCGCATTAAGAAAAGTATCGACTGAAAAGGGTTATGATAGTCGGAATTTTGCCCTAATTGCGTTTGGGGGAGCTGGAGGATTAAGTGCATGTTCCTTAGCAGATCATCTTTCGATGAATTCAATTGTAATACCCCCATACCCAGGAGTATGGTCTGCATATGGATTATTAACAGCTGATATTCGACATGATTTATCCACATCTATCTTAAAACCTCTTAATAAAATATCAAAAGAAGAACTTGATTCAGCTTTTGATAAATTAGTACAGGGAGGAATTAAATTATGTATTGACGATGGGTTTACTTCTAAGGATGTGATAGTTGGCCGACAACTTGATTTACGTCTTATTGGTCAATCACATGAGTTGAGAGTTCCTTATTATGGTCAGTTAGATACCGTTTCATTATCTTTTGATAAAGCTCATGAACAAGCATATGGTTATTCCTCGCCCAATGAACCGAGAGAGATAGTTAATTTACGAGTTTCTGCGATGGTTCCTTTACCAAAATTCTCTTTACCAAAACTACCACGAGGAAATTCTAATCCTGAAAAGGCAAAAATTGACATTCGAGAAGTATTTCTAAAAGACAAATACATTGAAACCTCTATTTATAGAAAATCAATGCTGTGTGCAAATAATATCATCAAAGGTCCTAGTATCATTGAACATTTTGACTCCACTACACTTGTTAATAAGGGATGGTACGCAGAAGTTAAGTCTGATGGACATCTTTTGCTTAAAAAGGAGTGAATTTTATGAATGAAAAGATTGATATCATTACTCTATCTGTTATTCAGAAAGCATTAGAGAATATAGCAGATGAAATGGGTGTTATTCTTAAACGAGCCTCTTTTAGTCCAAATTGTAAAGAAAGGCTTGATTTTTCGTGTGCTATATTCGATAGAGATGCGGAATTATTAGCTCAAGCAGAACATATCCCAGTCCATTTAGGAGCCATGTTTTCTTCAACCTTATCGATACTAGAGGAATTTCCTATTGAAGATATGAATGAGGGAGACATCATAATCCTAAATTCTCCATATACAGGAGGAACCCATCTACCAGATGTAACTTTCTTAATGCCAGTTTTTATTGATAATGAAATAACTTTTTTTGTAAATAATCGAGCCCATCACGCAGATATAGGTGGTTCAACACCAGGTTCAATGCCTGGGATATCACGAGAATTATTTGAAGAAGGATTAATTATTCCTCCCATCAAACTATATGATCGTGGTAAGGAAATAAGAGATGTCATGAATCTGATTTTAGCTAATGTTAGAGTAAAAGAAGAGAGATTAGGAGATTTTCGCGCCCAGCGTGCAGCTTTATTAAGAGGTGAAGAACGATTAATTGAGCTTAGTGATATTTACACCAAAGATTTCCTACTGAAAAAATGTCAAAAATTAAAAAATTTAACTGAAAGAGCATTTAAAGAACAATTATCTACTTTTCCTAACGGAACCTTCAAATTCGAAGATTTTCTTGACTCAAATGGCATTAATGATCAACCTGTTAAAATTTGTGTTACTATAGCTAAAAATAATGAAAAACTCAACGTTTCATTTACCGGAACTGATCCTCAACAAGCTGGAAATGTCAATGCTCCTAAGAGCGTTGTTTACTCGTGTGTTTATTATGTATTTCGTGCATTAACTGACCCCTCAATTATGACGAATGCAGGACTGTTTAAAAATATCGAAATAGACATTCCTGAAGGGAGCTTACTTGATCCTAAAACACCTTCAGCAGTTTCTTCTGGAAATGTTGAAACATCTCAAAGAATTGTTGATGTCCTATTGGGAGCCTTACATCAAGCTTTACCTGAATTAATACCAGCAGCTTCACAAGGAACAATGAATAATATAACCATCGGTGGTTTTGATAGTAATGGGAGACAATGGACCTATTATGAAACAATTGGCGGTGGTACCGGGGCTGGTAAGGTCTATAAAGGTATTTCTGGTATTCATACCCACATGACAAACACCCTGAATACTCCAATTGAAGCATTAGAATTAATATATCCTCTCAGGGTGATGAATTATTCCTTTAGAGACAATTCAGGTGGAATCGGAGAAAATATGGGAGGTAATGGAATCATACGTTCAATAAAATGCCTTGTCGATTCTACAATTTCTTTACAAACTGAGCGCAGGATATTACCTCCTTTTGGGTTAAATGGTGGAAAACCTGGAGCAAAAGGTATAAATAGAAAAATTTTAGTTAATGGGGATCTTTACCTTCTTCCTGGTCGATCAATTACCAAATTTTTGGCTAATGAAACCCTAGTCATCGAAACTCCTGGAGGAGGTGGATATGGGAAGAGTAAATAGGTGAATCGGAGTGGAACTAAAGAATTATAATAAATTAATTTCGATATCTGCAGATAAATCTCAGATAAAGGCAAGAAAAATTCTAATTGATCTATATAAAGTAGCAGTGGAATCTGTTTGTCCTCAAAATATTATTCAGAATCATTTGAAATATAAAATCAAAGATAAAATACTTATTATTGATAATGATCAATATTCTGTTGAATCACGGAAAATTTGGATAATTGGAGCTGGTAAAGCTGTAGGTGGGATGGCTAAAACTCTTGAAATGATTTTTATTGATTTGGATTATAGTGGAATCATATGTATTCCTGAAGGTATAAAAGAACTATTAAACCTCAAGAAAATTCATTGTTTAGAGTCGTCTCATCCACTTCCTTCGGATAGAAATATAAAAAACACAAAGCAGATACTTGAATTTATAAAAAATATTAAATCTAAAGATTTAGTAATAACATTGTTAAGCGGTGGGGGTTCATCTATGTGGATTACCCCTATTAGTCCAATTACCATTAATGATATGGTTATTCTAAACCAGTTGTTGTTAAAATCTGGAATGTCAATTCATGAGATTAATGTTGTCAGAAAGCATGTATCCGAAATTAAAGGGGGAAAATTAGCCTCTAAAATTCCTGGAGAGGTAATTTTACTTGTATTAAGTGATGTAATCGGAGACAAACTGGAAAGTATCGCATCAGGCCCCCTTGTACCAGATCCTAGCACATTTAATGAAGCTAAAGCTATACTTCAAAGATTCAAATTATGGAGAAATTCAATTCCTGATTCTGTGCGAACTGTTATTCAAAGTGGTATAGAAAATAAGATAGCTGAAACGCTGAAAACAGATGATCCGATTTTTAAAAAGACCCATTCGTATATCATTGGTTCAAATAGGATCGCATGTAAAGCTGCTATGTCCCACGCGTCGAAAATTGGTCTAAATACTCTATTACTGACTGATAAGGTTGAAGGTGAAGCAAAATGGGTAGGAAAGTTATTTGCAAGAATATATTCTGGATTAGCTGAGGAAGAAAAGGAACCACTATTGATTGTAAGCGGAGGTGAACCTATCGTTGAAGTTCTTGGGAATGGAATCGGTGGAAGAAATCAGGAAGTAGCTGCTGCAGCTTTAATTGAATTTTTATCATATGATTGCATTATAAACTTTGCTTTTCTTTCAGCTGGAACTGATGGAATAGATGGAAATTCACTTTATGCAGGAGCTCTAATAGACAACGTTACCATAAGTTTATATCGTAAAAACAGCATAAATATTGAAAATTATCGTTCAAAAAGTGATCTTTGCAGTTTTTTCGAGAAAATAGGAAGCACGCTTCTAGAAACAGGGCCAACTGGTACAAATGTTATGGATATTCACCTCTCACTTATCCATACCAATAAGCTAGAATAAAACAATTATTCATCAATATCATATTGCTGTACTTTTTCTCCACTGATCACCTTGAGTTCATAAGATTGAGAACACTTGAAATTGTTATTTCAAAGCTTTAAATGGAAATTAAGAAATATTTTTATAGAATATACGGAAAATTATGTTAGACATATTATCAAAGCGCTTTTATATATAAATACCAGTAATCTTACCTAGGAAACTGCAAATTTAGGGCGTGATTAAGTGGATTTAGCTAAGACAGGGCTTCCAGGACTTGATAAGATACTTGGAGGTGGAATCCCTAGAGGATGGACTAGTATTTTGTCAGGTTCTCCTGGCGCAGGTAAAACTTGTTTATCCGTTGGATTTTTAATTGAGGGGATGAAACAATTCGACGAACCAGGAGTATTTTGCTCTTTTAATGAGTCCAAAAGAGAATTATACATGACCCAAAAATCTTTTGGATATGATCTAGAAAAATATGAAAGTCAAGGTAAATTGAAGTTCCTAGACTTTTCTTATGGTCGTGCTCTTGGCCAAGGAGAATTAGCATTACAACAATTCAAATTAGACTTACCAGGTCTTACGAAAAAGCTAAAAGAATCCATAAATGTAATTGATGCAAAGAGAATGGTCATAGATCCATTAACGATCATTTCACTTCTTTTTGATGACATTCGAGAAGTTCGATATAATTTCTTAAGGTTTTTCGACGTAATTAGAAGGTTTGGTGTAACATCACTAGCAGTTGTTGAAAAAGGTTTAACTCCTTTTTCTGTAGAAGAATTTTTAGCTTCTGGGATAATTCGCCTATATAATGAACGAGTAGGAGCGAAACGTCAAAGAGGAATAGAAATAGTTAAAATGCGTGGAATAAATCATAAAAGAGGTGTATTTCCACTCTCAATAACCGATAAAGGCATAATAATAACTCCTGATGTAAAAATGCCTTCATAAAATAATAACGAGAGTTTAGGATTTTTGATTTAAAATTAAAAGGGAAAGCTCCCATAAATATCCCCCCCGAAACAACTAGAATGGGTTGAATTTGCCTAAAAGAGGATCACTCATTCCTCATCTTTCGGTTTAGTGGGAATTTTACCTTCTAGTTTAGCTTTTGCAGTTTCAATGTCGTGATAGCCATCATCAGCAGTTTTTTTAAGTAATTCTTTTTTTAAATCATCTGGGATTTTCTTTTCTTCTTCAGACATTTTTTAATTCCTCTTAATTCTATTTAAGTGATAATCATCGATTTTTGGGATCTAAAATGATTTGATTTCACATTACTAAAAAATATTTGCTAAATTTTTTCAATGAATTGAAAGAATAATTTGCACAAATAAAAAAAAATCGATAGCTAATAGTAGCATAAACAAATTCTTTCTAAGAGTGCTATGCTCAACTCCACAAGATCGGTATTTCATAGATTATCTTTTATCTACTAGCGAAAAAGAGTGGAAAGAGTAAGATATTGCAATAGGAAAAATCTAGATAATAAGTATGCCTTTTAATTAAGAATAAGGGCATATTATACACAACTGGAGCTATTTAGGTGAATAAAACGAAAACTGACAAAGATATGCGTCAATTCCTTGAAAAAATAATGGCTTATTCCAGTAAAACTGGAATAGCGTTTATCACTGGAAATATATATGGTGGGTTAGCAGGTTTCTGGGATTATGGACCAATAGGAGTTGAAATTAAAAATAAAATAAAGGAAGCGTGGTGGAATAAATGGGTACGCAACCGTGATGACATAGTTGGCTATGAAGGAGCAATTATCACTCATCCTAAGGTATGGGAAGCATCTGGTCACCTTGCAAGTTTCAATGATCCATTAATATTTTGTCAGGGTAAATGTAAGAAAAAACACAGATTAGATCATTTAATTGAAGAATTAATAGATGTGAAGGCCGAGGGGATTGTTGTTGAGGAATTAGATATCGAGCATTTAGGCAAACTAGTGTTAGAAAAAGATCTAAAGTGTCCAGTTTGTAGTGGAAATCTAGGTGAACCTATAACTTTTAATTTAATGTTCAATACTCAAATTGGACCAGTAGAAGATTCTTCTTCAATAGCATATCTACGTCCTGAAAATGCTCAATTAATATTTTCTGGTTTTAAAAATGTAATTGATTCTACACGCGTAAAAATACCCTTTGGAATAGCGCATTCTGGTATAGTATTTAGAAATGAAATATCTCCCCGAAATTTTCTATTTAGGGTCAGAGAATATGAACTAATGGAGTTTGAATACTTTACACATCCAGAACGAACCAATGATTGCCCTTATTATCCCGAAATTGTTGACTACAAAATCAACATTTACTCACAAACAGAACAAACAAAAGACTTTGAGAAAGATTATATAACAATAACAGTCAAAGAAGCTTGGGAAAATCAAATATTCAAAAATCTATGGCAGGTTTATTGGCTTACGGTATTTGTAAAATGGTTTAACGAGGAGTTTGGTATCGATCAAAGTCGAATCAGATTAAGACAACACCTTGAAAGCGAACTAAGCCATTATGCTTTAGATACATGGGATCTAGAATATCATTATCCTTTTGGATGGAAAGAGCTTATGGGATGTGCAAATAGAACTCAATATGATCTTGAGCAACATCAAAAATTCTCAAAGACTAAAATGCAATTAATGGAGCAGAAAGAAGACGGGATAGAACGGTTTATTCCATATGTCGTTGCTGAACCATCTGTCGGTCTTGGAAGGATTTTAATGACAATTATAACTGAAGGATATACAGAGGAAGAAGTAAAAGGTAGAAAACGAGTTGTGTTAAAGATTCATCCTCAATTAGCTCCTTTTGATGTTGCAGTATTTCCTTTACAGAAAAAAGAAGGAGTTACTAAAAAAGCTGAGGAAGTATTTAGAAATCTGCGAAATGAAGGATTTGTCGTTGATTTTGATGATAGTGGATCCATAGGAAAACGATATCGAAGGCATGATGAAATTGGAACACCGTTCTGTGTCACTATTGATTTTGAAACGCTTGAGGATAATCAAGTTACAATAAGAAATCGCGATACAATGGAGCAATCTAGAATTCCAATATCTAATCTTTTTGCAGAATTACGAAAGAATCAGCGTGAATATCAGGCACAGTAATTAAGGGATAAGGTTATAGTATATTCTTTCCCTCAATTTTCCCTTATTTTTTGTTTTAATAAATGAGACTTTTCCTATTTCAAAAGTATTTTTCACATGAGTTCCTGCACAGGCCGACCAATCGTAATCATCTATACTGACTATCCTAAATTCCTGTACTGAAGTTGGAACCATATCTAGGTATTTTGTTTGATATTCTTTTTCCTTTAAGAATTCTATAGCTTCCTTTCTTGGTAGAAAAGAGATTGTTACAGGCATATTTTTCGAAAATCTTATATTTAATTCAGATGACATTGAACTAAGTTCATCAGGAGAGATTTTAGATATTGGATGTAGATCTACATAGCTGATTGTCGTTTTTAAATGCGTACTAATCGTTTCTGCTTGATAATTAACTTGAAAAAAACGGCTTATTATATGCTGAGCTGTATGAACTCGCATTTGTTGATATCTGCGACTCCAATTCAGTTCTCCCTTGATAGAAATTCCAATGTCTAATCCTTCCAGCGAATTAATTTCATGTATTATCTTACCATGTTCCTGGCGTGTATTCGTGACTTCATAAGAACCATTTTCTGATCTTATGAATCCAGTATCTCCTAGTTGCCCTCCACTTTCAGGATAAAAGACTGTTTGATTTAAAATGACTCCTTTCGATGTTTTTTCAATAATCTTCGCCATAAATGCCTTACAATAACAATCGTTGAGGTATAACCGATCTTTCAACTCTTCTCAGTCCAATTTTTCTTCTTGTCGTTTTAAAAATTCGTCAAGTGGTATTGTTCTCTGGAAAATTTTAATTTTCGCCTCAATTGTCTCCGATGCTAGTCTTTCACGCTCTTTAAGAGGCATATCTGGGAATCTTTCCCTTATTCTTATACGTTCATCATTATACCATTCTGCAATTTCTTTTTCACTAATTTTTGGTTTTTCATAGATTCCATGTTCTTCTTGATATTTCTTCAAGCGAGAATGAACGTATTTTTCAGTTAATTTTCTTATATTCTCAAGAGATTCGTGTGGATGAGCAAGCCTAATTTGATCTTCAGTTTCTTGCCACCATTGCGCCAGCTCACTTGGACTAGGTTTGGTATTATTTGATTTTTTTCTATTTTTTTCCATATTATAGCCACAGATTAATACAATCGCAGATAAAACACGATTTTTCTATTCTTTTTTTCTTTAGATAATTCTTCAAAAATCATTTGCTATTATTATATGTTGATACTTCTCATTCGATGCATTAGGTTTCCTTACTACGATCCATGACCTAAAATAAAAACATCAAGAAAAGCTTTTTACGTTGAATTTTCAGTTTAATCATTGGAGATAAAATCCATGTGGGATAACCAAATTAGAACTTAACTTATTTTTAAATAAATACCTAAACCAAAGGATACTATACTCCACTAGACTAATTCTAATATCTTGTCTCTTCCAGAAACAGTTTACTTTCTTACCAAAAAGAGATTCAAAAATTACCTTTGATTGAAAGATGTGATAAGGATGGATCATGAAATTAGTTACTAAGAATAAAGAAGTTAAAAAACAAAATAAAAAACCAGAATGGTTAAAGCATACTCTTTTTGAGTTAGTCCAAATATTACCTAATATACAATTTAAAACTAAGGGGAATCGGTCTGATGAAGGAAAATAAGGCTTTTTTCTCTCCTATCGAATCAAAACTTGACTGGTTTGCTATTGAAAAAGAAATATTGGCATTTTGGGATCAAAAACGAATATTTTTCAAACTAAAGTCACAACTTAAATCTTCAAGAAAGAGATTTTCATTTATAGATGGGCCTATTACTGCCAATAATCCGATGGGAGTCCATACCGCAAGAGGGAGAACCTTAAAAGATATTTTTCAGAGATATTGGGCAATGTGTGGTCATAACCAGCGTTTTCAAAACGGTTTCGATACACAGGGTTTATCAGAAAGAATTGGATCTTTTTGAACTTATATGGGTTGAAGTAGAAGTTGAGAAAGCGCTTGGTTTGAATTCTAAACACGATATTAAAGAAATGGGTTTGAAAACCTTTGCTAATTACTGCAAAGCTCGAGTTAAAAAATACTCTGAGATAATAACTCGCCAGTCTAAACAACTTGGCCAACAGATGGATTGGCTGAATAGTTATTTCACACATTCAGATAACAATATCGAGCATATTTGGCATTTTTTTAAAGAATGTCATAAGAAAGGATGGCTTTACAAATCACGTTTAGTTATGCCATGGTGTCCACGTTGTTCTACAAGTCTTTCGGCTCATGAAATGACTGATTCTTATAAGGAAATCGAACATCCTTCAGTATATCTGCAGCTACCTGTTGTAGGAGAACCTAATCGTTTCTTTTTAGTCTGGACAACAACTCCATGGACATTAACAGCCAATACAGCACTTGCAGTTCATCCAGAAATGACTTATTTATTGCTTAAATTCGGTGAGCGGGAATATTATATTGCTGAAGATGCAATTGGAATATTAAAATCAGAATTTATAATTTTGGAATATATTAATGGTCTTCAACTTGTAGAAAAACAATACATTGCTCCATTTTCTGAACTCGAGTTACAAAAAAATGTAACACATAGAATAATTCCTTGGAAAGAGGTATCTGTTAAAGAGGGCACAGGTATAGTGCATATAGCACCTGGTTGTGGGATTGATGATTTCCATCTAGGTAAAGATTTTGATTTAGATATACTTTCTCCAATTGATGAAACTGCCAAGCTCGTAGAGGGATTAGAACCATTTTCTGGTTTTTCCACAAATGAAGCTACCTCTATTATTAGCAACTCCTTGGTTGAAAAAGGATTTCTCTTTGAAATAGAAAAGATTGTTCATAGATACCCTATTTGTTGGCGCTGTAAAGAAGAATTAGTGTTTAAACTCGAATCAGAATGGTTTATTTCATGTGATGAGATTCGTCCATTGTTATTACAAGCAAATGAAGGAGTAAAATGGATACCTTCCCATGCAAGTAAACGTATGGATGACTGGTTAACGAACATGGGAGATTGGTGTATTTCAAGAAAAAGGTATTGGGGTCTACCATTACCATTTTATGAATGTATTTGTGGCGAAACAACTGTTGTGGGTAGTAAAAGCGAATTACAAGCTCTTGCTAACATTCCACAGTTTATCACAGAATTACCTGAACTTCATAGGCCATGGATTGATGATATAGAGATTAATTGTCCTTCCTGTGGTAAAATAACAAAAAGAATACCTGAAGTAGGAGATTGTTGGCTAGATGCTGGTATTGTTCCATTTTCTACCTTAAACTATCTTAATGATCGTCGTTATTGGCAAAAATGGTTTCCTGCAGAACTAGTGTGTGAAATGATTGAACAAGTAAGATTATGGTTTTATTCCATGTTATTTATGGCCGTAACACTTGAGGGTAGGGCGCCATATAAAACAGTCATAATATATGATGAAGTAAGAAATGAGGATGGATCACCAATGCATAAATCATCTGGCAATATGATAGAAATCGATGAAGCTCTTCAGAAGATGGGAGCAGATGTTATAAGGTGGAATTATGCTTCTCAGAAAAATGACAGCTTTCTTCGGTTTGGATATAATGTAACTGCAGATATAAGGAGAAAATTTATACCCTTCTGGAATGCAGTTAGATTTTTCGTCAATTTTGCCGCTTTAGACATTACAAATCCAACAATACAACTCTCATATCCATCTAAGAACATATTTGATAATTGGATTCTCGTTAGAATGAATGAATTAGTAGAAGAATATCATGAACATATGAAAAATGCAAATCTGAAAGTTCTTACACAATTAGTCGAAGGATTTCTTAATGATTTAACCAATTGGTATATAAGACTTTCACGTAGACGTTTTTGGAAAGAAAAAAGCCAAGAAGACCTAGATGACAAATTTGCTGCTTATTCAACTCTCTATAAAATCTTAATTAATCTAAGTAAATTACTTGCGCCATTCATGCCTTTCCTAGCAGAATACATATATCTCCTTCTGAAACCAGCTTTTCCAATGAAATTACAAGAAAGTGTACATTTATGTACACTTCCTTTGAGAGAGGAAATACAGTCAACTCAAGAAATAATGGAGGGATTTCAAGAATTTCAAACTTTAGTTGAACTTGGTAGGTTATTAAGAAATAAAGCACAAATCAAACTAAGACAACCATTATCTTTAGCAGTTATTTCAAAGAAAAAACCTTTTATGTCTAATTCATTTTCTGAAGACCTATTTTTTGCTCTAAAAAAAGAACTTAATGTTAAAGAAATTCAATATACTAAGATTTTTAAAAGTGATTTCATATCAAATAAAAAAAATGTGTCAGGAATTACGATAGACGGTAATTTTTCATTAGTTCTTGTAACAGAGTTAGCAAAGAATTTGGTACAAGAAGGTTTAGCAAGAGAGTTAGTTAGAATAATACAACAGGTAAGAAAACAATCAAAACTTGAATTAGATACAAATATAAGGATTCAGTATAGTACAAAATCACAAGAGCTAGTTAAAAGTTTGAAAGAGTTTTCTTCATATATTAAGACTGAAACTTTGACAACAGAATTTAAAGAAGAAAAAAATTTAGAAAAAAAATACTGTTACAAAATAAATGGCTATACTATATCATTTTCACTTGAAATAGTAAAATCTTAAGTCCTTAAAAAAAAGATAAATCCCTATATTAATTCACATAATAGAAATATAAGTTCCTAAATAAAGAAATTCAAAGAAGCTTAAATTTAATCATTTATTTAACATTTTATTTATGAATAAATGACATTCAAAATACATAAAAATCTGAATGATCACAAAGTTAAAATATCTAAAACCTATTTTTATGTCACTCTGCCAATTCAGGTACGCTGGATGAACAAAATGGTACCAGAGATTGAAAATTTATCTAGAAAACATGGACTTATGCTAATTACTGACGACCCTGAATTTTTACATTGTTGTATGAAATGTGAGGTTGCAACTTCTCTTAGTTCAGTTGATTCCTGTCCACAACGAGTCCATACATCCAATAGCTGCTGTCCTTCATGTGGATTATTTCTTGAACATGGTTTAGAGGCAATGCTTACCAATTGGAAAGAAAATGCGCAGTTTTTTGCAGGTTTCCAAATTGTTATTCCTCTTAGGATCTCTGAAGAAATAATTCGATCTGCTTTTAGATTACATAAAGTTCCTGTAACTCATCTAGGGATTCTATACGAGTGGAAAAATAGGACTTTTGATATTATTTTTCAGAAGCATATTTCTTGGGTTATGACTATTCGACAATCTCCTTGGCCTCTTGATATATACGATAATTTTCTACGTGACCCATTGATCTATGGATTAGCGGGATTTTCCTCTCGAGCTGGTGCAGCCGCATATTCACAGTTGCGGGGCCTACTTGAAGATCTGAAAACTTGGTTTATCGAAAATTATCAAATCGATCCCGAGGAAATTTTTTATGGCGGTCAAAATGATAAACAAGACAATGTAATATCGTATTATGTTTCATACTTTTTAAGATTCGAAAATATCGCAAATATGGCAATAGATATTTTAGCACCTGATTATGAAAGATCATCGGAACCAGAAAGATGCTTAATAAGAACCGTTGGTACTAGTCAAATTCCGATAGTCTCGTTTCAAAAGGTAAAAGACGCTTTAATAATGCAAAAAGGTTTGCTTACTTCTTGGCAAGAAATCAATCCAGCTTTACAAAAAATGCTTGATGACTTGTCAATAATTACGACAGAAATGCGTAGTATTTCAACTATAAAAAGAAATAGTTTGACTCAACTAAGTGAACTCTTGGATCGCACTCAAATAATTCAAGCACAATTTCTAAAGCTTAAACCTGTTATTTCGAATATGCAAGGTCATTTGTCTCCACTTGTTCCATTACTTGCTGAACCATTAATTAAGCATCTTTTACCAAGCTTCAATCTAAATCTTATGAATTCATGGCTTGAATTTGCACGATCAGTTGAAAGATCAGTTGAAGGTGCGAGTACATATATTAGTGGCAAAATGAATCTTCTAGCTTTAGAACAAGAGAAAAAAACAACAAAAAGATTGAATTTATTAACTGCTTTATTTGGATGCCTTTCTGGGCTAAACCTAATTGTAGCGTATATCGCTTGGGCAACCCCAACCCCAACTTCCGAGATATATATATTAATAGGTGCATTAATTGTTAGTCTAATAGCATTAACATTACTTTTTGTGGGAAGAATCGTTTCACGGGATTAAATTAACAAGAATAATCAGGTACAAAATGCTTAAAAGATTAGCAGTTTTTGTTAATAATTCAATCTTTC
>JBHLKP010000093.1:0-13999 GCA_048886525.1 Candidatus Hodarchaeota archaeon
TTGCTATTATAGGTTTTATTACTGGCGTATCCGCGGCACTTTCCATGGGAGCTTCAGAGTATCTTTCGACTTCGGAGGAAAAAAACACCTCAAAATCACCATTTAAAGCAGCGTTATATACTGGTTCTGCATACATCCTAACGGTTATTATCCTAATTACTCCCTATATAATAATTAAGAATAACGCATCTGTCTCCTTGATCCTAAGTATATCATTAGCAATAATAGTAATTTTTCTCTTCACATATTACATTTCTGTTGCAAAATCACTATCATTTAGGCAAAGATTTGTTAAAATAGCAGGATTGAGTTTAGGAATTGCCTTTATTAGTTTGTTAATTGGTTTGGCAGTGAAATTATTTTTTAATATAGATATTTAGCCATTTTGAATAAAATTATAATGAAAGGCAATAAGGGAGTTTCATAAAATCAAGTGGTCTATCTTAAGGTTGAATGTCTTACCAAATATAGGGAAATAATCGATATCGTACTTTTTTCTTATAACCCATATAACCTTGTAACTCTTCTGAAAGCGTTTTTTCTTCAAATACTCTAATATATTAAAAATGTTTTCAGTTGTGAACAATTATTTTTTGTAATTTAGCAAATATCTTTAGAATAATTAATCGACTTCATAGCTTGTTTAAGCTTATTAAGCATGAACTAAGAAAAAAAACCATAATATTTAGATTGAGGAAGCTTTTTGCTTGATCCCAGCTTTAATCTTGACATAATAGTCTATATCAGGTTTGATATATTGAAAGGACCAAATGAAAGATACACTATTAATATCCCTTATATTTGTCAGCGATGTGGAAACTGTTGCAAAAATAACGCTTTTCCAGATCCACAAACATTGCCAAAGATAATCAAATTCCTTGGATTATCTGAAAAAGAGTTCATCAATGAATATTTAAATAACAATATGTCTGGAAAGGTATCAAATACTATCGATAGGATTTATGAGAGGGAACCTTGTGTTTTTTACGAGGAAAATTGTTGCATTATTTATCCAGTTCGTCCTGTGATATGTCGTCAATGGTTTCCTAAGAGATATTTCATTGAAAATAAAGTTAAAAAAGGTGTTAAAAAAGTAGTTCATTGCTTTGCCCATGAAAAGCACTTCAAATTGACTACTAAGATACTAAAAGATAAAAATTACAGTATTGGTGTCTGGGAATCAATTTATATCGGTTCGAAGTGTTCTGAAGAAAGTTTTCTCACTGTTGCGAAAATTGAAGACATTTCTGAAAATATTTTAGCTAATTACTTTTCTCCTACTGAATCCGAGTTAATTGAATTGTGGAGGTTATTTTCTTCTTTTTCTCCATCGAACCTGGAAAAGAAACTGTATTTATTATTGAATCCTTCTCTTATAAATGTGATACTAGATTAAATAACCCGAATTAATATAGAATCAAAAAGTAAAATAAAAAGGAAGAAAATCTTCCTTTAAATGAAATAAATGGTTGAGCAAAAATAATTTCGGTTTATCCTTTTATTTAAGTCAACTCTTTTGTAATAGCAATATATTCGTCTACAGGCATCGCAGCTAGTGTTTCTGTACGCACTTCTCCCGATCTCGCGATTCTGAGTATGATTTTCATCATGGTTTTATTATCAGGAAATTCTCCAATAGCAACAAAGTCATATTGACCAAATGTATAGAATATTTGTTTAATTTCTCCTTGATGCTCCTTAGCTACCTTATAAGCTTCTTTCAGTTTTTCTTCCGTTTTTTTTATTTCATCAATTCCTTTTCGAGTATAGTTTCCCAAAACAATATAAAATTGCAAGAATGTTCCTCCTTATGAGTTTTTTTGTCCCTTTTGAACTCATTCTCAAATATTATGGAATGATTACAAATTGAACTAGTAATTTCTGTCTTTTACATATTTAACATTTCGCTTTAGAACGAATATTTTATTTGTACTTGATATTCTAATAGGATTAGGAATTAATAGAGAAACATAGGAACAATAAACTAGTCAATCTCCATTAATTTCTACACCTCAAAACAAAAAAGCGGAGAGTTTAATCAGATTTACTTTTAAATTTCGTGTACACAAAAATACTCAAGGAGACTGATATATTGACCATTCAATCAAGTGAAAAGTTACCAAAGAAAATTAGTTTTGAAGTTCCAACATATTTGAATTTTCTTCCTCCTATAAAGAAATTGGATTTAACGCCTACAGAACAGAAATTATATCTCCAATTGTCGTTTGAATTCCAAATTGTTATAGATAATGCTCCCAGTTTTCAAATGGGTGCTTACAAATGGTACCAACTGCTTCCAGAAAGATTAGAGAAATATGGAATAACTAACGAGGAGTGGGAGCGAATTTCTACCATCGGAGATAGTTGCAACGAGATTCAAGATCAATTGAACGCGTTAATTGAAAAACTTGAGACATCTACCTAAACAATTACTCTTCTGTTTAAATGATATCTAAAGAGGATAGTCTTAAAACAGCTTCAGAGATAATTATTTTCCACTTCTTGTTTTGATTGTGTTTTAAAGGAGGCTTAAAACATAAAAAAAGAGAAAAAAAGAAGGTAATAATTCATTCTTATGAGTGTCTTAAACTTTTATAATAGGAACATAGATATACATTGGATCATTTTTTTCGTCTTCAAAGTCTTCAGGATATAATTCATACTCTCCGAAACTAAAGCTATTGTCTCTATATCCGTTCTCTTTTATCCATTTACTAGCGAAATTCCATGCTTCTGTAAGTGTAGGTAATGTGCATTTCACTACAACATATGTGAGTTCAGGAATGGTGTAGGTTATCATACCTTCAGGAACTTCAGTTTCAGGTTGTATTTCATAAGCTACAAGATAGCTGAATTCTTTAGTACTTTTATTCTTGTTATAACTTATTCCATATATTTCTTTTGATTTAATTTTTCCTTTAATCTCATCAATCCGTTTTAGGAACCTTTCCCAAAGTTTCGGTATGAATTTCGATGCATCTTTTCCTTTATCTTGCATTCCCATTACTGTAAAAGCGGTACGTGTCTTTATTGCGACTTCCATTTTAGTTTGACTCCTTTTCTTTCTTTTTGAAACCAAGAGTTCGCCATTTTCATACCGATATCGTGTATATCGGGATATCATATCTTGGTATCGTCTTTGTTGACGTTCCAACCGCTCTTGTTCTCTTATCTTAGCGTTTAGATAATAAGTGGAAATATTTGTTAGAAATTCCATTCCATCATTAGTTATTCGGTATATTCCTCTATCTAATTTCTCAATTAGATCTTTTTCGTGTAATTCAGTAAGATGATTGCCCAAGGCGCTTTTTGCAAGCCCTGTTTTATTCAACAAAGTTCCAAATGCTATTTCTTCTTTCAACATCAAAGCTAATATTTCTAGTCTCTTTGGGTGTTGAAGTGTTTTCAGAAGTTCGGAAATTTCATCCACTGTCTCTAAGATAAATTTTTTCATCGATTCTTCGGATTGAAAGGGTTGGTCAGTCATCAGGAAGTCTCCTTATTCTTTATTTAAACATTATTAGGTTGATTTATGAAGATGCTATAAATTGAACTATTAAAGGACATTTTTATTAATAAAAAGGAAAATTTGAACATATGAATAATTAAACAACATAATTTAAATTACTTTTATCTTAAAGAATCCCTGCAAAGGAATTCGTTTTACTTTATCCTTAAGTCTGTCACATATGACATAAGTTTAGCTATTTTTGTTTCTATATTGCCATTTTCCGCAAATAATGGGAAAAAATGGTAGATGCATCTTCTTTCATTAAATTCACATTAATTCAGAAATCTTGTTTTAAGTCTGATTGATAATTATAGTTTGACATTCATGAAGAACATAAGCATCATACTTTTTTAATATTGAATCTCTACCATGTCATCAGGGAAATAAAGATGTCACCGTATTTTTTCGTGATTACAACGCCTTATAGAAAAGATTTCATAACAAATTCCGATGAAAGAGAAAACGAAATCATGAATGATCATTTTCAATATTTACAGAGCTTATTAAACATGAATCAATTGGTTTTAGCAGGTCCCACTTTACAAGAGGATGATCCTTTTGGGGTTTACATTTTTAATGCTGAAAATGAGAAAACTGCTCGGAATCTAATTGAAAATGATCCTAGCGTAAAAGCAGGTATTCAAGATATAACCACATTTAGACCAATGAGAATCTCTCTTCACAAATGTATTGAGGAATAACGAAACTAAGAATATGGATTAAAATAGGAGCATTTAAATAGAAATTATTCTTATTCCATGAACAAATATCATTCCCCTCTGCCCTACATCTCGACCTTGGTCATGATTATCTGCGAAAAAACACGATACTTCCCAACCAGTCGATTTGAAGAATGTTGAAACAGATTTCTTTTCAAGTCCCCACTTAAAATACCTGGTAAAAGGGCCAAAACTAAGATCTGCAAGCGCAGGAAAACAAATATCAACGAAAATCTGACTATTATCAGTACAAATTTCTGCTGCCTTTTTAAGAAGAGACTTAACTATATCTTGTTTCATATAATATACTACTCCTTCTAAAATCCAGAAAGTGGGAATGTCAAAAGAAAATCCAGCTTTTATTAGCTTAGATGACCAATCAAGTTGAGAGAGATCGCTAGATATACGAGTAAGTCTACATAAGGGTTTATCAGTTTTCAAAATCTCTTCTTTGTATTGATTAATACTGGAAAAATCAATCTCAAAGATAAAATGCGAATTAGTTTGGAGGGGAATGAACCTATATGCTCGAGTATCCAACCCTGCTCCTAGGAGTACAATCTGTGATTTCACCTGTGACTTACACCAAGGTGCTAACAAGTTTTTTTCGAGATAATATGAGCGTACAAGTGGGTAGTCACCCCTTCCAGTTACGAATCTGTGTTTTTTGACATAAGAACTCATATCACCGGCGAGCTTTTCTGCGAAGGGGTCACTAATAAGAGGGGAGTCATTTTTATATTCTTTGGCACGGTAATATGCCATAAGTCGTGCTGTGAAAGGTACAGCGGTATCCTCATCCTCATGGTTTCGTTCCCAATCTAAGTACGTATGTATAGAATTAGAATCAATAATTTCCTTTTTTTTAATTCTATTCATTTGCTTTTTATCAATTTTTGTGCCTAACTCACTTATCTCTTGCTTTATTACTTTAATTAATGGATTTAAAATATCAATTTTTCTAATATGCCAAGTTTCTAAGCTTTCCTCATGTAAAACTGTCCCATTATATTCCCATACTTCTAATCCATTCGCTACACAGTAAAGAAGTTGTAATATTGCTTTGAGATATCCTAATAGATGCGCTTCTTTTGCTTCAGAAGATCCTCCTTGGATTATAAGTTCCGTATCCATAGGGTCTCTTAATAATCTTGGTGATATAACTCCTACTTCCATAGGAAACCTTAACCCTTCCATAATTATTTTTTCCAGAGAGGGTTTAATTTTTTTAATGAACTTAAGATATAGTTTGAATCCTTTTTCAGGATCCTTGTTGTAAGTTTTAATGATTCCCTCGACATCTGGAATGATCTGTTTCATGATTTTAAACGTGAAAGCTTGAAGTTCAGGATCCATCGGTATCAACTACAAGATAGTAATAGGTAAAGAGTTTTATCAAATAAACTATAAGGGGTAATAATTATCAATTGGATTTGATTTAAACACCATTATAATAGAAATGCTATACCAACTAAATAACCTAAGAAAGAACCGAAGAGTGGTATTAATGCCGAAAATCGTATTATTGCAGGTAATGGAAATTGCTTCATGGACTCTAATATTGTTAAATTATTTTCATTTCTCAAAATGAAAAGATCGTCTTCTTTATCTAAGATTCGGATTTTCTAATTAACTAAATTTTCTTAAATGCTTAAATGTGATTAATGGATTGAATAGGACTCAATCGGTTTTTTTTAGTGTCATTTCTAAGCCATTTGGTAAGAAGGGGATAGTTACACTAGAACATTTTGGATGATTTTGAATAAATTCCATTAATTTCTCACAGATCTCTGGATCATCTTTGTGTATCTCTGGACAATCAAGTACATTATCAGAAAGGATAACTCCTCCCACTCGTAATTTTTTTAGTGCTAATTCGATAAAATCAGGGTAATCTCGTTTATCTGAGTCTAAAAATACGATATCAGCTGAGTGTGCAATTTTTTCAAGAAGTATGTGTGCGTCACCAAGAATAAGCTCAACTACATCATCTAGTCCAGCTTTTTTAAGGTTTTTAGCTGCTTCATCAATTTTCTCAGGTAATACATCGAAAGATATAACTTTTCCGTTCTCTTCCTTAGCTGCAGCGGCTAACCAAATAGTAGAATAACCAAATGAGGTTCCTATTTCAACAATAACTCTTGCTCTCATGGATCTAGCTAGTAGGTAAAGAAAAATCCCTTCTTCACGCGGAATTGCCAATGACCGTTCTCTCGTGGGGATGATTTTTCCTTCATTTTCTTTTTGGATTTCAACTTCCCGTTGGGCTTCTAAATTTTTTAGAACCATTTCTATCTTATTTGGTAACATGATGTACCCTAAGACTAATACATCATTAATTTTATTAAATGAATTTCGTAAGATAGGAAGTATTGTGTAGCTTATAGAAAGAAATGAAGAAAAAAAAAGTGTAAAAAACATTAATATGAAAATCGTTTTCTTATATTTTATCTCCAACTCTATCATATTCAGGTATATCAAAACCTGAATTCAGAATACCAATTGATAACCATGATAAAAGAGCAATGTTAATTCCTATTAATGGTAGCAATCCTTTTAGAAATAGACTTATAATCAGACTTACTATCCCAATCAGACATAACAGAAGAATCAACTGACTTCGTTGCCCTGATTTCATTCCTTTACTTCCTTTTAATTAATAGAAAAAGAGAGAGGAAATTAGAAGTCTTCATTTTTAAATTTCCACAAAGCCACCAAAGTAAATATTACAATCATTACGACTGTAATTATGAGAGGACTTATAGATCCTATTGGTTCTCCCAATATTAGAGATCCAAACATTGGCAAACCATCTTGAGTTGGAAAAAACATACCCATTGGATGAATAAAAGAAACTAATGGAAAACTGCTAATAAAGGAATAACCAAGGGCTAACACAAGCGGGATACCTATTACTCCACCTCTTTGTTTGAAAATAGTACCTAACATTAATGTTAAGGTGAGATAGAATAGCAAATAAATGGATATTAGTACGATTCCTAGTAAATACTGAAATGGAGATAAAAATACTTCTTTTAATACAATAAATTGGATATAAGCCAAGATACTAGGGAATAGTGCCATTGAGATACTAACACCAATGAAATTTCCAATTAATTTAGAAAGAATAAATGAAGAACGCGAAACTGGTTTCGATAATATCCATGATACTGTACCTGACTCTTTATGGCTTATTATTTCATCCTGAAGGAGAATAATAACATTTATTACTGGAAACATGGCTGCGAAAAGCCCCATCATCATTAATCCCTCTTTTACAGTTGTTTCTGCAGAGCTTGTCATACTAAATATTCCCAAATTAATTACTGCGATCCAAATTCCTGCCATTATATACCAGTCTTTTGTACGCCATCGTGAGAATTCACTATTTAATAAATTATTTAATCCACTAAAACTTCTTTTTGTAGTTCTTAATTGAAATAGCTCATTTGTCATTTTCTTATGCCTCCACAAGGTCAAGGAAAATATCCTCTAACTCATAGCTTTTTTGCTTAAACGAAATAACTCGTGCATCCCCCTTGTTTAAATGTAAGATTCCTAACATATTTTCTTCTGCTTTATTTTTATCAGTTACTCTTACTTGCCATCTTTTTATGCCATTAATATCTGTTTCATCAATATCTGAGACCCAAGGCGCATTTAATAAACATTCATAGACCTTAGAAGTATCTCCTTTTAGTTCTATGACATAAAAAGTGCCCTCATTTCCGTTGAGTATTTCTTCAATTGATCCTTGAGCTACAAGTTCACCCCTATTTAGAATAGCTACTGTATCACTCACTCGTTGAACGTCATCCAGAATATGGGTGCTGTAAAATATAGTTGTATGTTTTCGTAAACGTTCCATAACTTCTAGGACATCTCGCCGACCAATTGGATCAAGAGCCGCTGCAGGCTCGTCTAGAATGAGTAAATCTGGATGATTGATTTGAGCCTGAGCAATACCTAAGCGTTGCTTTTCTCCACCAGAAAATCCTTCAATAGGTCTATCTGCTTTCCCTTCTAGATTAACCAAATCTAGCATTTCTTGAATTCGATTTTCAATCTCAGCTTCTGGACCTTTAAAATAAAATTTAGCTGTGAATCTTAGGAGTTCACGAGCGGTTAAATGTCCTAGACTTCCGATATTAAAATCCTGTGGTAAATAGCCTGTACGTAATCGAATTTCGATATTAGATTTAACTATATCTTTACCAAATATCGTTCCTGTTCCTGATGATGGTTTAGTAAGTCCAAGCAATAATTTCATTGCTGTTGATTTACCAGCACCATTCGGACCTAAGAATCCAAATATAGAATTCTTAGGAACTTTCAAATTAAGCGATTTTAGAGCTTCGACATAATTATAGGTTTTAGACAACCCATCTGTTTCAATCACTATTGACAATTGTTTTTCCTCATCTATTATTAATGTTTCAGAAATTGTTTGAGATAATTTACTCTAAAATTATCCTCCTTAAAAGATAAGACTAGTTGGTGTGTCACCAATTAATTTGTAGCGCAATTTCCTTTGTTTTTCAAACCACTTTGTAACACAAGCAATATTTTGAGCTTATAAAGGCGGAGGATTAATCTTTACTCATGAACGAAAGCGTCATTTCTAAAAAGGAAATCAAACAATTGCTCTTTTTCATGAATCGAATAAAAGCATTTGAAAAAATATTTAGCATACAAAAGAATTCAATGACCAGATTAATATGGGGCTTACTCATCTTTAGTGCTGGGGTGTTAGATTATGTGATTGCTGAAATAGTATTTAAAACAGATAGTTTTGGAGCAGTAACTATCATTCCATGGGGTTTAGCAATCATCTCGGGTTTAATCATTCAGGTTTTCTCTGACAGACATATAACTAATATCTATAGTTGGGAGAAACCAAAAAATGAGAATATTAATGATACACTCTTTTTAATTCTGGGGTTCGCAATCATTGCGGTATCAATCTCATTCTTTAATAATAGCGGGTTTTATTTTCTTAGTTTTCCATCTATTACGTTGATTTCTGGTTTTATGGCATTTGTTTTGGATGGTAAATATTTTAGAAAAAATAGAGAAGTTTTGAATCCTAATCTATACTTAGTAACCCCAATAATCTGTGTGTTTGCTGCTATACTAATGATAATTCTAATAATTCTTGATGATTCCTTATTTCGACTTCATAGTATGCTTTTTGGTATTGCTTTTGGAGGTAGTTTTAGTTTAATTGCATTTTGGAACCGTAACCAAATCAATAAATATTTTGAGAATACTGATATCTATTCTAACAGCTAAAGCATAAAAACCACAAAATGAACATGAATATTGATTGTTTTGGCGTCCGAACTTCCAGAAGAAAACGATTTGAAAACAATATTAGAACTAGATAGTGATATTCACAATCCAGCTCGAATGTCTGTATTGATGTTTCTTCTTCCAAGAGGTCGTGCCACTTTTACGTTAATTCAAAAATGTCTTAATTTAACTTCGGGAAATTTGTCATCTCATATTAAAAAATTGCAAGGTAAAGGTTTAGTAGAGGTGAAAAAGACATTTATTGAATTGAAACCAACTACTGAAGTATATTTGAGCCCAAAGGGAAGAAATTCAATTATTGATTACGCTACAAATCTTTCAAGTGTTCTCCAAGGTATGTTAGAGGAAATTCAGGAAAAATAAACTGGGATTGAACTAAGATATTGAGGAACTGAAAAGTAACAGATAAACTCATCAAGTTTCTCAAATTAATTCAAACTGGATTTGAAGGAAACAATGAAGAAGAGTCTTTTCTTAGATTCTGTAGCAATAATTTTCTGAATTTTATATAACTGTCTTATTGAGACAAAATTTCGTTCTTTTGAATAGTTTTATAGAACTCAGGGGAGTTTAATAATATCAGATATAGATCAAGTACCAAAATGTTTAGCAAAAGAAACAGGAAAGGTTTTGGTGCAAAAATCGTTCCATTGAGTAAAGCATGTAACATCATTATTCCGATCGTCAAAAAAACAGTATATTTGTGAAAAATTCTAGTCAATTTTCTTTTTTTAACAAGCTTGAAGGCAACAGAAAATCCTGTAACTGCACTAATAGTACCGAGCGCTATTATTATGTTAGCTGCAAACATTCCAATATTATACCAAGTCGTCGGGAGGGAGATAAGGGTAGCAATAAAAAAGAAAATTGCCGTATAATAAGAATTTAGGTTCAAGAAATCCCAAAATCCGCTAACATGACCGTGTAATGTCATAAAATGGAACAGAGCTCCCAAAAAAGTGATAGTTCCTGATATACAATGAATGTAACGCATTTTTCTAGTCACCCGTCGTCTAATAATAGGAAGTGAAAGATATAGGCTTATATAAAAGGGTATATATGAATAAAGCCCACTTATTCGTGCTAACTCTGTTAACGGAATATTAATAATAACTGCTTCTTCAAAAAATTCAGGTGTTAAACCTATAGGTATTATATAGATAGGTGTATAAGTATCTGGAGTGTCAACCACAAGAGATGTGCTATCTTCATAAAATGCACCTACAACCACTGTTCCTAAACGATGTGAAGCACATTTTAAATAGATATTTTGAGCTATCATGCCGATTTTATACATCATTAACCGATGATAAAGAATCGGGTCAAATTGCTGATTTATCCAATGGGTATCCCCAGATATTACAATATCGAGTTGGGCTGTTTCAATCCATATCTGGTTTAAACCTGCTTCTTTTAGATCCTGACGTAAATCCCCTTCTAATAATTGAATTATCGAATTATTTTCCAAAAAATATTCGTATAATCCATTTTGAAGCCCATCAATTCCACCTACCACTAATCGAAAGTCTAAATGCGAATTATCTTCCCAAATCTGAGGGATACTCACGCTATCATTCAGTAAATCAGATATTATAGATAAAGGGATTTTTCCATCCTGGTAATCTCTAATAGATTTTCGTTTTGTAATGGCTTGTTCTACAGTTAACCCCTTTTCATTATCAGAAATTGATTTTTTGGCTGTTATTGACAGAGAATCCATATTTCTATAAATTCCAACAGGTAATATGGCCATTGGTTCAAGTGTTGTGTTCAAAAAGCCTTTGAGCAGTTGTGAAGTGAAATTACCAATCACTCGTGAATTTAAATCCAAAGAAGTTAGTTGCAATAAAAAATTTTGAATTGCATGGCCTACCTCAAGATGAACATATTGTATTCCTCGATAGGTATATAGTGAGTGATATGAGTTATAGCGTTGTGTTGTACGACTATATTCTGCTAGAATCAAAAAAATTGTACTTACATTTAATACTGCATCTTGATCTTTTCCATGAAGGGATGATAGTAACATTGAGAAATTAAATCCAGAAGAAATGTGATTTAGTCTATGATTTTCTGGGATATAGTTGTATACACCTTTTTTCAAGGTAGTTGAACCATTATGAATCACATATATCTCCAATGGATAAGTCGCACCAGCAGAAGGAACAGTTCGATGAACAAGATCGTGAGTTATGCCTTGAGTGGCCCAGAGAAGCTGAGAAATTTCTCTAATATCAAGTATATGATTTCTAAGGTCTTCAGATTGTCTTAATTTTTGAATAGCAGAACTTAATGGTAAATAACCTTTCAAATCGGGTGGTGGTAAAGATTCACTATAGATTTGGATTGGAATCAGTTCAACAAATAGTAATATCAAAGATACAATAAATATGAACATTAAGAAAAGCATTCTCAGCTGCTGTTGAGGCTTCGATGGTTTTCCCATATCTTAATTCATCCAGAGATAATTGAACATAAAAATGAATCTTTTCTATTTTAAAAATTGAAGTTTTAGAGAGTCTATTTGATAGAGATGTCCAAAAGACTATTTAAGATTTTTACTTATCAAAAACTGAGAAATTACCTTGAATTAAGTGGACAAACTTTTAGACATTCTAAACATTCATAGGTTCCATGATCATCTACTCCAATCGTGTTTAGGAGTCTTTCAAATCCGTATTTTTTCTTTAAGCTCATATCTTTTAGAGCTAGCGCCATAAGAGGATTCTTACTGGAATGCCTTATACATAAATTGTGATCTACTTTTCCAGAGAGGCTAATTGCGTTGATTGGACATGAATCAATACATTTAGAACAATCATTCGGACAGAGATCTTCCTCTATAATCTTAGGCTTTGGAAATGTTCTTGATGTAATTACTCCTCCCAAGAGAATTCTTGTACCGTATTTTGGATGACCTAATAATCCACTTTTTGTTATTTTTCCTATACCAGCTTTTTCTGCCCAGTATACAAGGTGAGTTAATCCCGAAAATTCATTATTATTGATTTTCCAAGGGTAGCATCCATAAATCGGAGTTGAGGTATATTTTTGCTCTTCTAGGTACACACATAGGGAATTAGCAATCTCATCTAGTTTCCTGTAACTCGTGTTACAGTAACGCCAGTACAGCAATAATTCATGAGATTTTGAATGGATGATCCCTTTTGGGATAGGTATTGCATAACAAATTACTGATTTGGCGTTTTCTTGCATTTCTTGAGGATGGAACTGATTCTGTTTTTGTAAACCTTTATCATTTATTGATGCAATCCCAACAATTTCGATTCCTTTCATCTGAAGGAAATTATAGACATCAGATATTTCCTTTCTTGGTAGATTATTTACAAGGTCATTCGTAAACTTTATCACCCCTTGTTATTCATTCTGTTTTTCAAAATGCAATTATTTTAAAGATGATTTGGATACCCCAATTATCGGGAAAAAACACTTTATAAATATTTAATTGCAAATGGGGTTATTCAATGACTGAATCGATTCCTCAATCGTATTTTAACCTAATTGAACAAGATAAAAATCATCGTTGTCCCCCTGAAATGGAACACTTTTGCGTTAATATTGTTTCTGTTGCAAAATTACCATCTCAATTTGGGAATTTTTTTGCGATTGGTTATCAACAAACAGCTGATGATAAAGAACACGCTGCGTTTGTTAAAGGAGACATTGTTAATAAAAAAAATGTTCTAGTTCGATTGCACTCTGAATGTTTAACAGGTGACGCAATAGGCAGTTTACGTTGCGATTGTCGGGATCAGCTCAAAGGAGCTTTAATGAAAATAGAAGAAGAAGGAGAAGGTATATTATTATACTTACGACAAGAAGGTCGTGGTATTGGTTTAACCAATAAATTGAAAGCATATGCGTTACAGGATCAAGGCCTTAATACAGTCGAAGCAAACTTAGCCTTGGGATTTAAGGATGATCAACGAGACTATCATCTCGCGGGACATATGTTAAAAAGCCTTGGAGTAAAATCAATTAGACTTCTGACAAACAATCCTAAAAAAATTCTCGCTCTTCAAAAGTGGGGGATTCAGATTTTAGAACGAGTCGAACATATCTATCCTGAAAATCCTTACAATAAGAGATATCTTAAGACTAAAATGGAAGTAAGTTCACATCTCCTAGCTCCTAATATGAATGCAGGTCAATATCTTCAACATCAGTCTTTGTAATCCAATATTAGTAGAGTATTTAATATAAAAAGAATAGAACTGATAAGGAGCAGTTTTCTTAAATCAAAATTATAATCCTTTTTGAAAATATAAAAATACCTAGTAGAGAGATCAATCCACAACTGAGTCATGGTTTATTAATTGTTTTTTAAAGGTGGAAGTTTCAGCATCTCTAGCCTCTACAACTTAAATAAACCTCATAATCTCATTTAGCTTTACGTAATTCTGAAATTAATTTTGATAAAAAGAAGTAATATATT
>JBHLKP010000094.1:0-13942 GCA_048886525.1 Candidatus Hodarchaeota archaeon
TAGAATTAGATCTTTAGCAATTGATTCACGATGGCGTATCAGAGAAGCAGTAGCGAAAGCTATTCATATATTATTGGAAAAGAAAGGATTTGATCTGATCAACGAATTAGAAAATTGGGTTGTAAATGAAGAATGGCTGGTAATGAGGGCAGTAGCAACAGGTGTGGCAGAACCAAGCTTGTTAACAGATAAAAAACTTGCCCAAAAAGCATTACTCCTACATAAATTGATTTTGAATCAAATAAGTGAAAGTGTTAAACGTAATAATGAAGAATTTAAGACATTAAGGAAAGGATTAGGATATTCTCTCAGTGTTGTAGTCCAGGCAATACCTGAAGATGGTTTTAAGTTTATGGATGAGTTCGTAATGAATGAGGACAAAGATATCAGATGGATCTTGAAAGAAAACTTAAAAAAGAAACGATTGACAAAAAATCACCCTTCAGAGGTGAAATCGCTAATTAAAAAGTTGAAGCAAGACTAGAAATTTAACCTCCTCCGACAGGAGGGACACAAGTAATAATATCTCCATCCTCAACTGGTTCATTAAGTCCGTTCATCAGCTCTGTATCCTTACCATTCAGAAGCACATGAAAATGACTCTTAATTTCACCTGTTTTTTCGTTCAATAAGTGCTCTAATAAAGATTTTCCCAGTTGAGGCTCTAAAGATCTAAACACTTCGCGAATTGTCTTTCCTTTGGCTTGAAAAGATTTTTTCCCAGCCCATCGAGCTAATGGCCCATAAAAATTCACGATTATTGGCACGCTAAGGACTCCTCTCGATTTGTTCCTAAGAAAAAGAGAAAAATGGAGATTATAAGTGTATCTCTCATGAAATCGATTCAAAAATCATAGCAATATCCTTAGCTACTTCTGTTGTAGTACTATTACCGCCCATATCGTACGTTCTTACTTTGCCTTCTTTGACATTCTGCCCAATTGATTTCTCAAGTTTATCAGAAAGATCAGTTAACCCAAGCCATTCCCACATCAATGCCATAGATTTAAGGGCAGCAATTGGATTAACTTTATCCTGACCAGCATATTTAGGAGCGCTTCCATGATTTGGTTCAAAAAGGCCAAAGTCATTAGATGTAGAAGCTGAAGCTGCAAAACCTAACCCGCCTGTAAGCATTGCTGCTTGGTCAGTAATAATATCTCCAAACATATTACTACTCACAATAACTGAATATTCTTCTGGACGTTTCATAAGCCACATTGCTGTGGCATCAATGTTCTCATCCCACCATTCAACTTCGGGGTATTCTTGTGCAATATTTTTTCCAGTTTCCAAAAAGAGTCCGTCTGTAGCTCGAATAACATTAGCTTTGTGAACAACACACACCTTATTTCTAGCTGTTATTTTAGCATATTCGAAAGCTTTTCTAATGATTCTTTCACATCCTCTTTTTGTGAAAACTCTACAGCTTACCCGAATATCCTCATCTTTTGCTCCAGTTCTTTCCTGAAAAGCTGAAAAACTAGGTAATTTTTTTAACTCAGGAATTAAGCTTTCAAATTCAATTCCAGCATACAAACCCTCTGTGTTTTCTCGAAATGTTACAATATCAATATTTGGTATACTTCCATCAATTTTCCTGAAATTTAAAGGATTTCCCGCATAGCTTTTAGATGGTCTCATATTTGAATATAAATCAAATACTTGTCGCAGACGAACAATAGGAGAACGATAAGTTGTCCCAAATTTCTGTTCAACACGTTGTACACTTGGATCAGTTCGGGGTTTACTTGTTATAGCTCCAAACAGTGCTGCATCACATTCCTTTAATGCCTCAATCGTTCTATCTGGAAGAGCGTTTCCTTCCTGTTCAAAAATTGTAAACCCAATATCTAAGGGAATAAGCTCGGCATTGAAATCTGAAGCATCAAGAACTATTTTTGAAGCCTGTAACACATCTTTGCCGATTCCATCTCCCGGCATATAGGCAATTTTGTACTTTTTGGTCATTATGATTAACTCCTTTGCTCCCTTGACAATTTTAAAGGGCCAAAATGTAAAAAATCACATCTATGTACAATTTCACCTTCAGGTGTTCTACTTGGGCCTTTTTCTCCTTCCCAAGAATGCTGGTAGATATTTTGTACAACTTCATAAGGTAATGAATGTTTCATTGCAAGACCTGCTCCAGTAACAGGATGACGCAGACGATTTCCAGTATCTGATTTTCCTATTTTCCCGTCTGCAGTCTTGGCATATTCAAGGGGTTTTCCAACATCATGGAGAATTGCACTAGCGATTAGGATATCGCGTTTAATTGGAATTCCTTGCTTTGAGAGTAAATCTGCAGACTGAATTGCTAAATCTGTAACAATTCGAACGTGATCAGCATAACTCACCTCAATATCAGGAATAATTAACGTGAAAGGAAAATCCATGTCAGTCCAACCTGAACCATCATTCCCGATTTGAAGAGCTTCGATACAAACTTCGATAACTTTTTCACGTAAACTATTATCTGAAATTTGATCTAATTGTTTTGAAAATTCTTTTTTAATATAATCGTGCACCAATATCACCTGAAAACTATTTTCAATAGCTGGTAACACAAAAAATCTTTATTTGTTTATGTAAGAGTGCGATTTTTTCTTTAAAAAAAAACTTTCTGAGAAAAAATTACTTTCGGTTTTAAATGGGCTTTACCCTCCTCAAAAAATTTTTGTTTATCTGCTTAATTTTTCAATAATCGTATAAGGACTGCTTTGAGAACTGGTGATATAATTTAATGATCAGAAATGCAGCTAAACGCGAAGTACCGGAAAAACTGTTTGGAAGAAAGTATAAACCTTATGCTGGAGCTTATTCAACTCCTCCAACAGGAAGAAAATATGGACGCAGATTCTCTCCAAATATTACAACACTAAATAAGAAGAGAATTTATGATGATTTGGAAACGGGGATCTCTAAGATAGATATTCAAGATGGAATGACGATTGGTTTTATCCACAATCTACGTTATGGGGACTTAGTTATCTGTGATGTGATGAATACAATTGCTAGTATGGGGATAAAGAATCTCACTCTCGCATCAACAGCATTATTCCCGTGTCACGAACCATTGATTGAGCATATTCAATCTGGGGTTATCGGAGCGATTTCAGGTTCTATGAATGGACCAATAGGAAAAGCAGTCTCCACTGGGGAGGTAAATATTCCTACTAGTCTCCGATCACATGGTGGAAGAGCACGTGCAGTAGAAACTGATGAATTACACCTTGATGTTTCGTTTATTGCATCTCCAGCGGTAGACGAAATGGGTAATATGAATGGATGTCAAGGACCTTCAGCGTTTGGAGCGAATGGTTTTGCCAATGATACAGATTCAGTTTATGCTGATAATGTTGTACTTATTACAGATAATTTAACTGATGAACCAGTCACACCTGTGAGTATTAGGGGGTGTAGTGTAGATTATATCATTACAGTGGATCGAATTGGAGATCCAAATAAAATTGTAGCTGGTTCTCTAAGCCGAAATGTTACTGATAAACATTTAGAAATAGCTGAACAAGTAATTGCGGTTGCAGAAGCAGCTGGTTATGTAAAAAATGGTTTTTCATTCCAAGCAGGAGCAGGTGGCGTAAGTTTAGCTACTACTCAATTTGTGCATGAAATAATGACAGAAAAAGACCTTGTAGGAAGTTTTGTTCATGGTGGAACAACTGAAGCAGCAGTTGAATTATTAGAGGATGAGCTTTTCAAAAGGATTTATGATGGTCAATCATTCGACCTGGCAGCAGCGGAATCGCTTCGTGAAAATCCAAGGCACATAGAAAGTTCTGCTCATAGCTCTTATAATATTTGGAACCCAGGAGGCCCGATTGCTAACTATGTAGATGTTGTAGCATTGGGTGCTACTGAAATTGACATCGATTTCAATGTTAATGTTAATACTCATAGTGATGGTTTATTACTTCATGGCATTGGAGGACACACCGATGCTGCTGCTGGCCGTATGACCATTATCACTTGTCCTATTGCACGAAAGGTACCTATTATCCGAGATAATGTTACAACAATATCCACACCTGGAGAGATGATTGACGTCCTAATAACAGATGAGGGAATTGCAGTTAATCCGCAAAGAAAGGATCTATTAAAGAAATTTGAAAAAGCTCAACTTAAAATAACAGATATCTCCGAACTCCGTGATTTAGCTTACAGTCAAGCATCAATAATCGAACCCGAATTCTCAGAAGAAATTTGTACCGCTGTTGAGTTCCGTGATGGTACTCTTCTTGATGTCATTTATAAGGTTAAATCTTAGACTTCATATATTCTTCTTTTTTCTATCACTCAAGAAATCGTCGAAGCAGCTGTAGAACCCGAAATGCAATCTCTTGTCTCATTTCAACGCGTGATAAGTTTTGTTGCACGGATAGTCTTTCAATTAAATTCCTTTCCTTTGATAAAATTGCTGCATATACTTCTCCAGCTTTCTTTTGTGTTCGTCTCTTTTTTAATTCGGTTGATGCAAGTAATCCTGTTTCTGCAATTCCGAGATCTGCGCCTGAATAGTTTCGTATGCATCTGGCTAATTGTTCTACCGCTTGTCGTGAAACAACTCCATACCCCCCAAATTTAAGTTCATCTTTTGGAAAACCAATTTTGATTTTCATTTCATTAGAGTAGGGAGTCATCCCCATAATAAAAAACTCAGAGGCACCACTAACACTTGTCAACAAGTCAGAAAGTAAACCACAAGTTGTTGATTCAATAACTGAAACGGTAACGTTATTAGATCGGATAAGTGGTACAATATAATCTCGAGTATAATCACATAACAGACTATAGGAAGAAATTGTTTTAGTTACAGTCTTTATTTCTACTTCTAGTTCTTTAATGAAATTTATTCGCGTAATTTGCTCCATCTCTTGTAGATTTGTTTTTTTTCTTTCTTCAGATCAGAGAGATATTCTGCAATTATTTGTTGACGAAATAAATGATCTTTCTGGATTTCTTTAATTAATTTATCTTGGATTGCCATCGCACTTGAATAATCTTCTTCAGCTTCAATAGCAAATTTGACTCCTGTTTGAATTGCTATTCTTATAGCTTTCTTCTCTAAATCAGGAGAATAAAGATTATTTCTTTTTAAATATTCAATAATCGATGGGTGTAGACTCGACGCATCTGGTTGCTGATTTTTACTTAATTTATCTCTAATTTGTGTAGCATTGAAGTATCTGAACTTGGTAGCTAATTTTATGAATTTTATTTGTTTTAAATAATCTGGAAAGTCTTTTAAATGTCCATTAAGAAATTCTTTGAATGTTTTCCGTTCAATTATATCATTTCTGCTCGCTACAATGAATTTAGCTTTAAAAATGTTGGGTAAAACCTTATCCAGAGAACTTGAATAATAATTTTGATCAAAAATCTTTTTAAATACATCCATACCTGTTATAAATGTTAAACTCTCTATTTTCTCAAGTGATTTTTTTGCAGCTTCATTTAAATCGATATAACGAGCCACATTAGATAATCCAATCATTATTGGAACATTTAGATCAAAATCTTCGAGTAAATATTCAAGCATTTCAACCCGTTCACCAAGTAGGGAACGTTGAAGAACATTCGGGGTTTTTTCCACATGAGCTAGAGAAAGTAATACAAGTACTCTGATAGAATCTAGAACTTTTTCCTTAGATATAATATCAATAGATTTTGAAATCAGGGTCAAATGAGGAACAGTTGGAGGATCAAATGACCCCTGAATAATAAGATAATTAATTGGCTTTTCAATGTATGAGTAGGGAGCCGTTAGAATTTCAATTAAAGATCCTTCAATTTTGTTTTTCTTCTGTAGACTTTGAGCTTTCCACTCTATTTCAAAATATTTGTGATATTTTTCTAGAAACCCCATGCACCTTTCCCAAGCATACGTTTTATCTCAAGAATTTGTCCTGTATGTGTGATCCCATGATTGATCGCTAACGCAAATCCTTTCCCTCGATTTTTCCCTTGCCAGTTAGGAGGAAATCCATCGGTATCAAATGTTTCATCAAGCCAACTTGGGTCTTTTGAAAGTATAGTTTGGACAATTTCGCTATTTAACTGCTTGAATTTATCAAAAAGATCTTCTAATGTGAAATGTTCAGGAAAATTGCCGTTAGTAGCAAACCCAAAATGATCATATAACTCAGGAAATAAGATAGAATTCTCACATATACGATGATTAATCATAAGATCGTGAGTTGCAATAATATGACCAACCGTCCATCCTATAGCTGGAGAATTTGTGTCTTTAGGCCTCCATCGTTCATCATCATCAGTTAAATCTTGACAAACAAACCGAGTCTGATTTTCAACTGTATAACAAAGTGTTCTTATTAAGTTTAGTGGATCCATGGTATTTACAATTCCATTCTCTAAGATTTATTAACAATTTTTCCAATAACTTCAATTATGACATTCAAATCAAACTAAATCCTCTTGTAATAACCATTCGACTGTTTTTTTTATTGTTTCCTCTGCAGTTCTTTTGGGGAGAAATCCCAACTCTGTACGGATTTTCTCATCATTGTAAAGACGATCAGTTGAGAATTTCAATACTCGATAACGATTAAGTGTTGAAGGTTTTCTTGTTATCTTTCCTAATAGCTCTCCAATAAAACCAACAAAATAAGCCAAACTATACGGATATGTTTTTGGAGGTTCGGTAATATTTAATAAAGAAGCAATCTGGTAGTATAATTCTCGTACGCTGATTTCAAATGATTTGATATTATATATTTGACCAGATGTCTTTTCTTGATTTTGAAAACATAAGATCACTGCATCAGCTAAGTCCTCGGCCGCAACCCAAGTCTGCCGTGCACGACCATTGCGAATTATTGGAAATTTTCTTTCCTTAATAGCTTTACAGATTTTTGCCATATGAGTAAAATCCCTGATGCCCATAATATTGGGAGGACGCAATATTGCAGCGTTTACAACGTTTTTAAGCATAAAATCCTGAAGAATTTTCTCCGCTTCAAGTTTGGATCGCTGATAATTTCCATGAGGATAGATCTGTGAATTTTCAGTCAGATATATTCCTTCTTGCCTACGGTACACCCCTGAGGACGAAATATAAACCAAAAAGGGACGATGTTTAGATTGAATCACCAGGTTAATTATATTTTGCGTTCCTTGAGCATTTACATCCATCAATGTCGATAACGAAGACCAATCATCAGTTAAAGCGGCAGCATGAATAAAAATGTCAGGGTTATAATCTAGAATAGAGGATAGTGATTCAGCTTTTGTAAGATCTCCCTGTACAATATTGATACTCTTTTTAGCGTATTCATCTACCTTTTCAATATTACGTACTAGTAAGACTATATCTGAAGGAGAAAACTGCTTTTCCAACCCATCAACAATATGACTTCCAACAAAACCCGTTGAACCAGTCACAAGGATTTTCAAATCTTATCAACTCTCAAAAAATGTTCTTTGATATAGTTTATACTTTCTCCTGTAAAGGAATGTTGACTAAACTGAGAATCTAAAATAAGTTTTATATGTTCACTTTGAAGTTCTTATGAGTAGATAGAGGTAAATAATTGTGAAAAAGCCTAGCATGAAAATAGTTCTTCTAGTTTTCCCTTTTTGCGTATTAATTATCAGTTTTTCTCTATTGCAAATCATACATATTTATTTCAGTCCACTTGACAATGAATGGGCTATTCGTAAGTTTGTTTTAGGCTTTTTTATTGTTGCGGGGATTATAATAATTCCTAATCTCTTACACATGCAAATTTATTTTTCGGGAAGGAGACTAAAGTTCCAATTCAACTTTACTCACCATTCTGAAGATATCAGAGCTGATCATGAGTTCAAATTTTGTGAGTACTGGGTGTGTTCAGGTTGTTTTGGAAGTGTAATAGGCATTTTGTTCGGTGAAGCTATATTTTTAGTCTATTTTTTAAATAGAAGTATCTTTAAAGGCATTCCAGCTATTTTTATTCTAATTGCAGGTCTTATTTTCATTACGATTTCATATAGTAGATATTTAAAACCTTTTAAGCCAAGAACTCGTGTACTACAACATGCTTCACTATTTTCAGGACTTGTAATGGCATTGATTGGATCAGAAATGATTTTTGAATCGGCTTTTTCATTAATAATTCTCTTACCAACTTGGTTACTTTTTTTAGCAGTCCGAATTCAATTATCAAAGCTAGATCATCAATTATCTAGTCCTTGATATTCTTTGTATCGTTCAATTTTTGTAATAATCATCCTTTCTTTGATTTACAAACTAATAATTTTAATAATTAACATTTTATTAGTAGCTATTGTCATTAAAATTATCAATTCAAATCATAGATTCTCTTGAAAGGATATGTTATTGATGTTCGAATTTGAAATTACCGTTCTTTTTTATGGTATTCTCGCAGGTATTGCTACCCTCCTTGGGATATTTCTTATGCGGAAAAAGCAAGAATGGGCTATCAAACGTTCCCGATATGTTAATTCTTTTGCAGCAGGATTAATTTTAGCTTTAGCATTCTTTCATTTAATACCTGAAGCCGTTGAGCTTTCAGTAATTGCTTTTCCAGTCATTTTTATTGGATTTTTTCTGTTCTATCTACTGGAGAACTTTTTAGTTATTCATTCTGGAAGCGAACTACATTATCATCCAGGTGAACCATGTCTTACACATACTACAGCTATAACTGGTTTTATGGCATTTTCAGGATTAGTATTGCACTCTCTGATTGATGGGATAATTATTGGAGTAGGATTCGAATTAAGTACAGAATTGGGAATTCTTGCAGCGTTTGCTGTCATTTCGCACGAAGTTCCTGAAGGAATCACTTCATTTGCATTGATAAATGAGACTATCCCAGATAAATCTCTTATTCTTTCAATAATTGTAGCATTTGCAACCCCAATAGGCGCTTTAATTTCATTATTCTTCATCAGAAGCCTATCTGAAGATTATATAGGGATCTTACTTGCCATTGCTGCAGGTACATTCATCTATGTGGCAGCTTCGGACCTCATTCCTCAAACACATGGAGCCCAGAATATCCGAACAATGATCTCATTCATCATCGGAGCAATTGTTATCGTTCTTCTTGCGTTCATAGAAATTGGTTAGGCAGTCGCAGCAATTTCTTTCGCTTTTCGATTCACCAGAGTGTTACCAAGCCATACAAGTATAATTGAGGTAATGAAAGTAATAATTGGGATGCGAAAGAGTGCTCCATTATCCGTTCCTAACCAGATGACAAGAATTACTGCTATAAGAGACGGAAAAAAAAGATAGGCTCCCGTTCTTAAAATCCACCAACCATTTGTATAATATTCATAATGATATCTTCGTGGAAGTCCACCTAAAGCGGCAACATCTCCGATAAATTGATTTAATTGAGACTCTGAAGGAGGAGATGGAAAATAAACCAGCACTCTCTTAAATTTCCTGCGAAAGATCCCAAAAGTTAGAATATCAAATATTCCAAGTATTAACGCGAGACTTAATTCTAGTATAAATATAGCGGCAGTAAATAGGTAAGGAGCAAGAGCAATTAATAAGATTATTATAGCGATGATAGCAATAAATATCAAGATCGCTCCAAGAGAATCATTACCAGCATCACAATCAGTCCCAGAAAAATCTGCTCCTGAACAATCACAACCTGAAGTCCTTTTAGACACTTTTCTGGGAGTTGTTCTAACTCGAGGTGTCCCGCTAATAGAGGTACGTCTAGTAGAAGATCGCCCACAATCAATATTTCCGCAAAGGAAATATCCATGCCAACATGTTTCCTCGGCAATGTAATAAGATTCTCCATCACCAAATGTTCTCCCTTCTTCCCGAGGACAAATAGCATCTCTTTTCGCTAAAGGAAAAAATTCAGCTGATATTCCTTGACTATCACATATTTCTTTTAGAGAATTTTCTGAAATACCGTTAAATTCTATCTCCAAGGCTTTTACCACCAAATACAGCGTTTCAGGGTGACACTTTCACTTGTTAGAATAGGTAGTTAATTAAGGTTCCCCTCAAGGAACTTCATTAGATTCATCTAGAGGCAAAACTTGGCTTTAAGCTTTCGAAGAGATTGAATTTCACCTAGAAGTAGCAATTTAGAACCTGATTTAATCTTATCTTTCGAATCTGGATGTGCTAACTTGTCAACTGCTAATATGGTTACATCAAATTCTTCCTCAAGATTACCAACCTCGATCGGTGGAAAATTACTTGTTAGAGTTATTTCCATTAGATGAAATTCAGTTTCACCTTTTTTTGATTTTAAAGTTTGAATAATTCCATCTTCATAACTAGTGGCGACAAATGCAGGTGCGGCAATTGCACTTGTACTTATCGCTGCATCAATATCGAATAAATTGGTCACTTTGCTGGAAAAAGCTTGATCAAAAGCTCTAATAACTGTTCTAATTTTCGGATTAATCTCCTTTGCTTTAGTAGCGACTTTGAAATTAATCAAATCGTTATTTGTAACAACTAATATAGCACGTGCTTTTTTTACATTTGCTTGTTTCAAAATCGATGATTGCGTAGCATCACCAAAAATTATTGCTACTCTTTGATCTTCTATTAGTTGGTGTACAAATTCAGTTTGTTTATCTTTTTCAAGAGTAATTACAGTAGTTGGAATTTCATCTGCTAGCAATTCCCTAACAATTCGTGTTCCAATATTTCCTAAGCCTACTAAAATTGTATGATTATTCATAGTTTTTGCCTGCCACTCATTCCACGCTTTTAAACGATACCTATATGTGAAAGTAAACATTCCAAATTCTATTATTCCCAATCCAATGATAACTAACCCCAGAAAAGGATATATTATATAAATTAGCTTGATAATTAATTCACCATTATGAGGAAAAATATAAATTTCCATTGAGAACATAAGAGCAATGGTTGCGAACATAGAGTCAAGAATATTCCCAGTAAAATTTAAATCAAAATTACTTGAATAAAAAAATTGAAATATTCCAGTACCTATCAATACTGAAACAATAAGTAGAAAAATGACTATTCTTAGTTTATTGAAGGCTACCAGAAAACTTCTGAGAAGTATTCTCATGTTTAACTGATATTCGGAAGTTTCCTTATAAAAAAACCTATTTCTTCTCAGTTATAAGCTTACTTTTAGACTTATGAATAATTACCAAAGTAATAATTCATTGGTGGATTTCGTAATGAAACGATTTATAATCGGCGGAAACTGGAAAATGCAGATCCCTCTTGTTGATGATGCTACAACAACAGGAAAAAAAATTGCAAATGCTATTAAAAACATCTCAACAGTTGATATATTTGTAGCACCTTCCTTCAATGCCTTATATTCTGTTGGAAAGATTATACAAAATAGTAACTTGAGATTAGGGGCGCAAAACGTTCATTATTATGAAAAAGGCGCTTTTACAGGCCAGGTTTCTGTGTTTTCCCTTCTTGACGCAGGATGTGAATATGTAATTTGCGGACATAGCGAGCCCCGTAGAATATTTAATGAAACGAATGAAATTATTAACAGAAAAATAAAGTTATGTCTTGAAAAAAATCTCAAACCAGTATTATGTATTGGAGAAACAGCAGTAGAAAGGGAGAATCACCGTGTTACAGAGGTTAATGAAGATCAATTATCTGGAAGTCTAAAAGGGGTTTCACAAAAAGAGCTTGAAAGAATTATTATAGCTTATGAACCTGTTTGGGCAATTAACAATAAATTTCTTAATCCTGATGTTGACATTAAGCCAGCAACTCCAGAACAAGCAAGTCAAGCACACCAAATTGTTCGAAATTGGATAAAACGAAATTATAGTGATATAGCTGCAGATCATATCCGAATCATCTATGGGGGATCAATGACACCGAGTAATGCAGAGAAACTGCTTAACTTGGAGGATATTGATGGAGGTCTCATAGGAGGAGCATCTCTTTCAGTTGATACATTTCTACCAATTATTCAGTCCGCTGAACAGATTTCATCATCCATCCCCTAAGGAATTGAGTGAAATCGTTGTTTTTTTTCCAAATTTTGGCACACTTACCTTGGCCATATTAATTCTCATATTTCTGTATGGAATGCTATTTCATTCACGAATCTTAACTCAATTAACAACTACTTAGTTGAAAGAAAGGCTATCACCTAAGATTGTCTCTATCTACCATTCTGAATTCCATTAATACGTTTCCCCAGCCTCCACATTTTAATCCGATGTCAATACAGGTCGCTCTTTTAAAACGCATCTCATTCGGGTCCGCTCCTGCATAGAACAATTCTTGAGCAGTATAGATTAGATGCTCTATCTGAGCTAATGCATAAACACAGATTTTTTTGGGACCATACTTTGTTAGTAGGTTTCCTGATCCGTCAAAGTAGAATTTATCCCCTTTTTTGTGTTGACTGTTACAACCTGTTGCCTCTAGAACTTCCAAAATCATCGTTTTATTCAAAAGTTCAGGTACTCTAGAAAAAATATCCTGATTCCTTGGATTATTTATAAATTCTTCAAACTCTTCATCAGAGTAATTAAAATGGCCTTGGATATTCTTTAATACATTTTTATTAGCTAAATCCATATTATCAGTTCTCCTAAATGATCTATCGACCCGATCATCCTATAATGACTTTTCATCAGTGTTTTTATACTGATTATCGATTTGAATTCACTTAATTTAGGTGAAAAACTAGTCAGTGAAAATAAATGACGAGCGATCTATTTGAAGAGATGAAAGAATTTTTAGTGAATGCTGGTCTCTCAACCTATTGTATTAACGCATTCTTAACTCTCATGAATTCAGGGAATTTAACGGCTAAAGAAATTGCAAACCAAGCAAACGTTCCAATAGGGAGAATTTATGAAGCATTAGAAGAACTTGAATCCAAAAAAATGGTTATAATTCATGAAGGCCGTCCTAAAAAATATACTGCCATTTCATTCAACAAAGCATTAATCAATCTCATCGCTCATCAAAGGGAAGAAAGTAAAAAGAAAGAGCGATCATTGATAGACCAATTAAAAGAACTTGAAATTAAGTACTATGATTCAGGGAAGGGAGAAGAGAGGATGGTTTACTCAACTGTATTTGGTACCAAAGAGATAATTTCCCTCTACATTCAATATTTCAGGGAAGTTCAAGAGGAGATTCTAATAACTGAATTTATTAACGACACCACATTAAGAGTGTTGGATCAGGGAAAAATCTTCTTTGAGGAATTAAATACGTCTGTGGACCATGGAATAAACGTCAAACTGCTTTGGTGTTTTGAAAATGAGAGTATAAAAAAGTATGATAATGAAGAGAATTATCACTTATTTTCACGGGTAAAAGAAAAACATGAAGAATATGGTTTGACTAATAAAAAGAACAATTTTGAAATTAAAACTTTATTCAGACGAGTTCCAACCTATTTTGACATTTTTGACAAAAAGAGGGTTATCTTAAAACTCCAGAATCCTAGCCAACCTAGGCGGATTTTCGCAAGCTTAAATATTCTGGATCTGGATTTAGCATACCAATTACGAACTCATTTCCATAATATATGGGTTTATGAGGCAATCTCCTAATCCCAGGAATTCATCAGTATTCGTTATTCAATCTGGACCTCAAACTACTTAGGAACCAATGCATTTTCTTTTGGTTTTCCTAAAGGAAGAAGACATGCCATTTCAAATTTCTCAGGAACGTTGAGAAGCTTTATGATTTTCCGTGGTTTATTTGGAATCATAATTACTCCATAGATGCCTTCAGCAGTTAGTAAAATATTCTCAATACGCCTGCATATCGGGGCGAAATAGGTTAAGTTTCTGAGTCGAGTTTGGGATAATAATGGTTGTGGTCGCTGTTACTGCAGATCATATCTGAATTATCTATTGGAGATCAATGATACCGAGTAATTTTCTTTCAGTGGATACCTTTCAACCAATTATTCAAGCAGTAGAAAGGTTTATT
>JBHLKP010000095.1:0-13750 GCA_048886525.1 Candidatus Hodarchaeota archaeon
CTTGTATCTTGGAAAATAATGACATTAGGCGACTCTATCCGACCACATGTATCACAGGCTACTCTTTTACCGATACGCATTTAGCTACACCTTTTCTCGAGTAATCGAACTGAATTTTTACTAATCACTTTTTTATCTGAAATTAATTAGTGTACAAATATATTCTTATAATAATATGGTTATTTCCCCCTATAAATGATTTTCTAAAAAAATTAATTCTTTTCTTTCAAATTTAACTTATGTGATCTATAAAAGAGTGAGTAGATCTGCTCATTCATCAAAAAATTCTCACTCATCACTTCTTTGGCGTGGTACATTTTTGAAAACCTCTAAAACAATCTGTATAGGTAGGTTCTCTAGTAATTCATTTATCCTATCCTGAATTAATCGGAATTCATCTCTTAATTGTAATATTTTCAAAACTTTTTTCTCAAAATCACTTCTTATTATTTTTTTTGGTACGGGGATTGATAATCCCAGAAATTTATCTTGATAGAATCTATTTCGACTTCCAGGTGTTGAACCTCGAGATAATAACTCTACTTCGGCCCAAAATCGCGGATGAGAGGTGTATAATGAAAGATAATTTACAGAAATAGTTGGATCATATGGTTCAAATAGTGGAAATTCGTTTGAAACATAGGTGTTATTAAATTCATTAGTTACATGACTGAATGATCCTTTCCAAGCAAATAATCTGTTATAAATGAAATCTCCCGCTTTTACCCTATATACATGATTAGCACGAATTTCTGAACCATTTGAGGGCAACTTCGAAAATATACCTTTTGCTTCACCACTAATTCCAAGAAAAGGATACTTTTTATCTACAACCACCTGTTCTTTTCGTTTATGTGATACTTCTTTCAATAAGGTATTAATTATTCTGAATTCCCATTTCTCACTCTCAGGTGACGCTATTGTTGCTTTTAGTAAAGCGAGTTTAGCTCCGAAAAATTGAAGTTGTGAAGTAATCTCATCAAGTAGTTCATTTAATTTTGGTTTATGTAACAGTTCTAACTTCGCTGGATTTTCAGGCGATAAGTCATAATTTCTTTTTATTATATCTTCAATAGATACATGCCATGATAACTCATTGGACTCATTAGAGTTCCATAGATCTTTGCAAACTTGGAAATGGTCATCACGTAAAGGATTCGTTTTTGAGAACTGCTTTCCAATCTCAGGTTTAGGAACCTCAAGGTAATGAATCATCTTAGTAGGTTGTCCCTTGTTAAAAAACAAGATATTAGTTGGAATAGTTGTATATGGAGCAAAAGTTCCTTCTGGAAGCACAATTATGTGATGAAGGTTACATTCTTTAAGTAATTTCTCTTTCACTTTTTTTTCAACCCCATCTCCAAATAAAAAACCATTGGGAACAATAATACCACATCTTCCATTATAGTTCAATCGTTTTATGATGAATTGAAAAAAAAGAGTAGAGGTTTCAGTAGTTCGGCCATAAGGAGGAAAATTGTTCATGATATCACTTTCTTCTTCCCCTCCAAATGGGGGATTAGTCATTACCACGTCTATAGAGGATTCGACCTCTTCTAATGGATGAATTAAAGCGTTTCTTCTAACAATAGAACTCAATAACTCAGGATTTGAACAACCATGTAAAATGAGATTCATTAAGCATAGTAGATAAGGTACAGGTTTTTTTTCAATACCTAAAAGAGTTTTATGAAAAATTTCATTAACTTCAGTCGATTTTTTCTTTTTTGAATTTTTTATATATAACAGTGATTCAACAAGAAACCCTCCTGTTCCCACTGCAGGATCTAAAATCAATTCACCTACTTTTGGTTTTACCCGATCGATTATAAATCGAATTACTGGTCTAGGGGTATAAAATTCTCCATTATTACCAGCTGAATCCCTTAATTCTTTGAGTAACGCTTCATATATAAAGGCTAAAGAATGAATTTGTTCTGATATATTAAAGTCAATTGTATTTAATTTATTTATCACTTCTCGAAATAGTTTTTCTGACCGCATTGGATTATTAATTTCTTCAAATATCCTACTAACAAGTTTTCTAGGGTCATTTTCATGTCTACATTCAAGATTACCTAAATAGGGTAAAAGTTTTTTGTTTACAAATGATTTTAATTTATCTCCAGTTGACTCCTCTGAATTTGCTGCCCAATCTCTCCATCGGTAAGGTTTTTCTAATATTTGATGAAATTTCGTGTCAGAATCAATGGTTCTAAGACAATTAATTTTCTTATCCCAATCATCCAACCATTTTAAAAACAATAACCATGATAATAATGGTATTCTTTCTATATCACTGGACATACCTTCATCTTTTCTCATTAGTCTTCTAACTTGTTTGATGTCTTGATTTAGTTTGTAGGATTGATTTACCAAGGATTTCACCACGTTCTACAAAATAAAGTTCATTCTTACCTGTAATTACTCTGAATCTCATTCCTTGATTAGCAAAATAATTTTCCCTAAAATTTGATTCTCAAAGTTATAGAAAATATGCTACAAAGCAGCTTTGGCCTTTTTTATATCATCTACGCCAATAACTATTCGATTATTTTCAGCTAAGTAGACTAAATTAATATTGATACCTTCATGGGCCAATTTACGGAACAATGTTCCACCTGAACCTGGGTGTTTTACAATATCTTTGATATCAATAACAAGTACCTCTCGTTCCTCTTTAATCTTAAACCCGGCTCGTTCAAGTACATTGTAAGCTTTTCCAGATTCTTGTACCAAAATGTGTATTAAATCTTCTCCTTCACATGTAGCTCCACAAAGCCCTTCTATATTAATATTAGCCTTACCAAGAGTTTCTCCTAAATCAGCAAGAGTACCAGGTTTGTCTTCCAATACAATAGTAATATCCTTCATTTTAATTACCTCATATAACTCAAAAGTTATTCTTAGTATGCTTTTATTTGAATATCAGAGTATTATAGTATTACAATACTTGTATTATTTTAATAAAACCTCCTCACAAAAATCAAAACAAAAAAATTCATTTTAATGCTTAACTAATAATGTTTCTGATTATATTTACTTCAAAGTATTTTGAAGAGTTAATCTTTTGGTTTGATATCCAAGATAGATTAGTAGAATTATTTGAAGCTAGAAAGGAAAACGAGGAAAGGATTGAAGGGAATTTGTTTTTAATAAAAATCTGAAAGTAAAGAGAATTAATCACTACTTGATCTAGGAGGGGAAGTTGTAGGGGACGTCATTTTTATTGATCTTACTCCTTGATTACTGAAATATTTTATAGACTCCCTCATGATTATAAAGTTGGAATAATTTTTTCATTATCCATAAAAGTAAAATAAACTATTTTCAAATTTAAGAATTTATTGATATGAATTTTAATAATCTAAATCAAAGAATAAAAAGCTAAAGTTGTAAAGTTGGGAGAAAGAGGATCACGAAAATTAATATCAGTGGAAGTATTTTGAATATTTACTAATTTTGGTTAAGGAAATTTCAAGATTTTGGAAAAAAAGAAGAGAAACCATCACAAGTCATATAGTGTTGGTTTTCTCTATGTTCACTAATTGAAATAGTTATAGATAGCGGGGATACTAATACCTAATAATTCGCCAGCTAAACCGAAGAAGAGAATTGTTTTTATGTCTGGAACCTTAAAGGCTGCTAAAACAAGGCCTGTTAACAAACAAAAAACACCTAGAACTAATCTAATTAAACCAGCTGGTAGATTCAAAGTATTCTGGTTCGATGTATCTTTTGGATCCACATCCGCTTTTTTAACACCATTACCTTTTATTCCGCCATAGATACCAATTAATCCAGTGCACATTACAAAAACAAATGGTAAATAATTCTCCGTATTGGGTAATATCACTGCTAAACCTGCTATTAGTATAGCAAAGATAGGAGCTAGCACCTTCCAATCACGTTCAGTATTCCAATTAATTTCCATGAAACATTCCTCAATTATAAGCTCAAAAGAGCCTAGGATCATAAGATTTTCGATTAAAATAGAGGAAGTTAGAATTGAAAATAATTTCAAGGCCCTCTAATTCGTTAAAATAATAAATTTCATTCCTATTTAGTAAGGAGAAAGGATAAAAAACAAATATTTCATGTTTATATCTGAATATTCTAATATCATTTATTCCAATTCCCAATTAAAACGTTTAACTTGATCTATTTTGATAAAAATATAATAAAATCGTATCTTAAGTGAAATTCTTATTCTAAGTTATTTCATTCTTCTTTTTCATTTATAATTGTAGTAATTGATCTATTTTTCTAAATCCTGCTGAAAATCGTTTCTATCATAGATTTAAGGGAGAATATTAGATTATAAATTGAAGAGGTATAAGAATTAAAATTGGAATAAAATACAATTTATGAGTGTACCTCATTATAAAAATCTAGCTATTGGAATTTTGAAGAATTCCTTGACGGTTAAGGTAGAAAGATGTTATTAAAAACTAGAGATCCAAGATATGAACTCGCATTAATTCGTATTCTAGAATCCGATAATCCTGACCAACTTAAAAGTATAATATATATGATTCTTGATGAACTAATAGATTTAATTGGAAAATATAAAGCAAAACGTAAGCTTTGGGAGTTAAAATTAAAAGGGAATGATGATCCTCGGAAAGCTGAATTTTACGCTATTATTTCTAGGTTAACCATGCTCGATATGGTAATAACCGACTTGGAGTATTTTAAACAGGTTTTGGTAGAAATATCTCGAGGAGAGGAAATGGAACCATACAACTTATCTTCCAAAAAAATATCAGCATAGAAACACTAATGTAAAGCTCATATTCTGGAACTATAAAAAAAATAAAGTAAGGATGGATTTTTCGCAATCTTAAACACCCAAATCTCCTTCATCCTCTCCCCATCCTGCACGAGTTCCGTTTTTCTCTGATTTTAAAAATTTAATGTAGCATTTTTTTTCCTTTTAGCCTCCTAAACAGTCTTTATTCAGACTGATGTGAATAGGCAGATAGTCAAATGAGATTAGGTTTATCAAATTTCGTTTTTAATCGTTTGACCATTATTTACTTTATTTTCAATTTCAAATCCTAAATTTCTCTTTGTCATCCAAGAAGGCCAAGGAATCTCAATTGAAATAACTGCACCTAGAATAGATAAAACAATTAAAGTAATTCCTGTGATAAAAACAGATCCCAAACCGAAGAAAATGAGTATGAAACTTGGGATAAGAACTACAAGTAAAACAACTAGAAGAATAATGAACCAGAAATCTGGGTCTTCGTATCTAATTGCTATCTGACCATCACTAGAGATTTTGGGGGTATTTATCCTCTTTTTAATAGTTCTATCAATTAATACTTTAATTATAAACTTCCATAGCAGTAAGAAAATTACAATACTCAATCCAATTATTGTAGTAGCAATAATGATTGGTTTCCATCCAATGGTCTGAGATAACAGTATAAGTGATGCAGATATAAGACATATAATAATGAGATCAACAGTCGAGTATCGTGTATTAAGCTTTCTCATAATTCCCATATCTTCAATGTCACTTCCTTGGTTTTTCTCTCTTCATCGCTTAATATTAAAATTTTCAGATATAAAAAATTAATGACTAAAGGGGAAGATTTGATCTCTAAACAAATTCTTATGGTTAACGATAAGCTAAGGTTAAGTTTCACTATATTTAAATAAAAATCCCTTCACTCGATTAGTGAAGTTTAAATAAACCTTCTCATATCTGAAAAATTATTAATATCAGGGGGATCCAGATGATTCGAGAATTTAAGAAATTTGAAATTGATTTACTAAATCTAATAACCTTTCTCCAAGTTGAGATAATTGCTCTGCTGCCGATGTAAGTTGACGCATAGCAGCTGTTTGTTCCTCCGTACTAGCAGCTACCTCTTCGCTAGAAGCACTGAATTCTTCTGATTGAATTGCTAAAGTTTGAATAGACTCTTGAATTTCCGTGATACTACCTCCTAGATTCTGTAAAATTTCTTCAATCAATATACCAATGTCTGAGGCATTTTTTTTTGTTTCTTCGGCCAATCTTCGAACATTATCAGCAACAACCGCAAAACCTCGTCCATATTCTCCTGCTCGTGCTGCTTCAATAGCTGCATTCAATGCCAAAATATTTGTTTGACTGGCTATATCATTGATTACATGCAATGTTTGCTCTATATCATTAAGTGCTCTATCTATTACTCCAGACACTTTATTAACATCATTAATTGATTTTATAGCAGAAGAAGATTGTTGTGAAGCTGACTGACTTATTTGTTGGATTGTAGCCGCAATTTCCTCTGATAATTGATTCACTTCTTCAGCTGTATTGGATACTCCTTCAGAGCTACTCGCTAGTTCCGTAGCTGATTCCTGTATAGTTTTAATTAAGTGATTTAATTGATCACCGACATTTATTAAAGTAGTTTCTAAGATCTTAAATTCCTCACCATATACATCTAATCCCTTTCTACTTACAGATAAGTCACCTGTTTTAATTTTATTTAGTTCCTGAATAACTATATCAAGAGGTTTCTTTACTGAGTATATAGCAAATATTGTTACCAAAACAACGAATACTATTGTCGCAGGAATCAAAAAAATATTGCCAGCTAACGTTTTTCCAATAATAAGAATCTGAAGTGTCGTTACAACCGCAATAAATGCTGAAACTAGAATCATATAAAGTGAAATTCGAAAAAATAACGTATTACCGTAAATTGCTCTAAAAAAAGCAAGTATTACAACTACGCCCGTTGGTATAACTATTAATATAGTACTGGTTGTATCCACTTCTATTTGAATAAGATCAGAGGGTAATATGGCAACAAAAGCAATAGAAACTACTGCTGTAATTGATGTAATTACAATTAATAAGGGGAAAAATATTACTAACCTACCGTGACCGAACCATGAATCAGAAAATGAAAGCGAAATCTTAGAAGTACTCTCATTAATTGACATTTTGAAGTGCCTCTTTTAATAGTCCATTTAGTCTAATAATTTGTTTTATTAACTTAAACAATATTTAACCCTCAGTGCTATTTTCATGATATGTGCAGACAAATCAGTTAAGAACTAAACAAATTATATTTAAAATTATTCAATCGTTACATATACTTTGAAGATAGCTAAAGTGAATTTGAAGGAGAAAAAATGAGAAAATTGGGTATTAAATATTTCAAAATATAGTATAATTTAACACTAAACAATCAATGATTGAAGTGAAGAATCATGAAAAAAATTATTAATTCTTGAGAACAAGAAATAGTAATTAAAATAATTGAATCTTCTTTTGTAAGAACGATATGTCAGAGCCTATACAAAAAATTATCAACAATATCTATTTAGTAAAAGGAAAAAATAACGGAAAATTTCCTTTTTCTCATTCTATTCTAATATTTAATAATCAGAAAGAGGCAATACTCATAGATACAGGTTGTGGTATTGAAAAACTTCACCTCTTGAAAAAAAGTTATCATATCTATCGTATCATTAATTCCCATACTCATCCTGATCATTCCGCAGGAAATTGGATATTTCAAGACGATGTAAAATCAATAGAGGTTCCTTTGCAGGGATTTTATACAAGCGGGAATATTTTAGCATTATCTGAACGATTCACTGAATCTGGAGAAATCGCCAAGAAATGGAGGGATTATGTTCCAACAATGATGGGTATGAGAGATTGTAAACCAACTCATAGCTTCAATGAAAAATCTGTTATTGAATTTGGGGATATTAATCTCCTCCCCATTCACACTCCAGGGCATACTATTGACCACTATTGTTTCTATGAACCAAATGAAAGGATTCTATTCTCATTTGATATTGATTTGACATCTTTTGGTCCTTGGTATGGTCATCGGGAATCAAGCATTCGGGAGTTTAAAGATTCAATTCAAAGATTAGGGGAATTAAAAATCAAAATCCTTGTCTCCTCACATCGAAACATAATCACTACTCATATCTATGAACAATTAGAAGAGTTTTATCAAAAAATCGAGGATAGAACTGAAAAAATTCGGTCATTATTACATGATAGAGTTCAATCAATAGATCAGCTAATTGAAAAAAAACCTATCTATGGGAATTTTCCCTATGCTGAATCATTATTACGATTTTGGGAAGGAGAAATGATCAAGAAACACATCACCGAGCTTCAGCAGCAAGGAGAGTTTTTAGATATCCGTGTGTGAATTATTGATCTGAACCTTTTAGGGGGTTAAACTGAACTCGAATAGGACTCATTGGTTTCTATCCTTCCCACTTATTCAACTCTTAGTCATTAACTAGATATTTTCGAAATCCAAGAAGGGATTATAGAAACAGCAGGAAATTTAAAGCTTTGCTTAAATGATCAAAAATAAGTATAAAAAATTAAAATTCAATAAGTTTAAAAATAAATGATCAGGCTTTTTATTGTAACTCTCGTTATTAAAAAAATTCACGGTGAGATAAATGGCTGATTTACCTTTAATAGATATAATACCCCTTGTGTTAATCATTTTAACAATAGTAATAGCTGTTCTAGGTATATATAAATACTTGAAAATAGAGAAAAGAACATCTGATATAGTGATTACTATAGCATTTGTTTGTTTGACTATTGCTTTACTCTTAGAATTTCTAGATCCGACTTTATTCGACAATGATCTCGGTGGGTTGTATCAATATTTTAGAATCATTGCATATATTGTATTCCTCTTTGCTATAGAACCACTTAAAATTATACGTGGGAAAGAATAATCCTCTTCTTTTTCTTTTTTTTTCTTTTCTAAACTAGGATTGACCTGAAGAAAAATTACTGGTTGATCTAGATTTTAAGCAGTTAAAAAGAAGTCTTTTCATCTTATTGGAATGAAAGAAGGCCACTACCTTAATGGTTTATCTACAGGAAAACCAACAACTTTATAATCCAGTTTTGACTGGGATTTTGATTTTGGCTTTAATTTTGGTTTCAACGTAGAATGAGTTCGGCCTTGCACAAATCTAAATTTTCCTCCACAGGATGGACACCTATTTAAACCTACTGATTGCTGAGAAGTATAACATTGAAGACATAAGAATCGATCACAATCAAGGCAGAGATATCTATCATTAGTAACAGGATGATATTCTTTATCTATTTGACAAAAAAATAATTTCATTTAAGATCTATCTCACTCAGAACTTTAGATCCGAAAATATTATTTCCAACTAGACTCTTAATGAAAGCCCTTAAATGACTTTCTATTGTAGGCCACGAATAAAAACCGGCGTACAGACTGCAGACCAGAGATTCCTTCTGTTAGCCATTATTTAAAGATTTATACTCAAAAAAACGAAAAATTCAATTTAGAAGCAGATATGAAGATTAGTGATAGTCAGCTGAGCGGTTTTTCTATACTGCAAAGGATTTAAAGTTATATATTGAATATTAGACAGATTGTGATATTAGATCATCTCAAGTTATCATATATTTAATCTATTACCATCAGGTTTGACAGTTTCTTTTTCAACCATTAATATAACAGTTCTTTCTGGTGCTCTTGTTCGATGTAAAACACCTTTCGAAACGGTATAGCCTTGTTTAGGATTTACTTCCACTACTTCATGATCCAGATCAATAAATAATCTCCCTTCTATTACGTAAAAAAACTCATCCTCTTCCTCATGTTGATGCCAGTGGAACTCCCCCTGAATGATTCCTATACGAACCACGCTCTCATTTACATGACAGAGTGTTTGATTAAACCATTGGTCTGTACAGGATTGAATAATTTCAGGAATGTCAATTAGTTGCTGATAACCATATTTAGCTTCCATCTCAAATTTATAGAAGGGAGGATCTGACACAGGCTATTCTCCTTGAATGATTTAGTTCATTATAGTTTAAAACTATTTTTATCTAGCCAGTAAATCGATTTATTATTGGTATAAAAAAAGAATTATCTTATCCTAGTAAAATACCCAACAATAGAAGTACTAACTCTGATTCTTATTCTATATTACGTATTATTGTCCATAATAATAATTTTTGATGTCCATTATTAGGAAATAATCCCCTCCAGGCGATTAGTAATAGTCAATTGAACGAATTTTTCTTTACTACAACTTTTATTGATTGTTTTGTGAGGAATTTCACATAAATAATGGATACAAGGAAACTAACGAATACAGCTAGCTCTGCTACAAGGATAAACAACTGAGGGAGACCTGGGGTGGTATAAATGAACCGCTGATCCATCATTGGCGAGTAGCTATCTGAAAGGGTAATGATTAGATGCCCTTTTTCATAGATATTCATGATATTAGCATTTTCAAGGACAACATACCAGATTCCAGTACCAGAGAAGGTAAAATATAAACTAGTATTACTAACTTCCGAATAAAAAGCACAATTTTCTGTTTCACCCGCGAACCATTCTTGGAAGTCGTTTTCATTCATGATATAAAGATCAATTACACTATTACAGGTTACTTCAAAATAACCGTACATAGGAAGACTCGTAATATTGAAACTACACCAGATATAGCTATTTGGACCAATAGAAAAGCTTCTATCATAAATAATAAGTTCTTCAGCTTTAATCCACTGAATAGGGTTAAGAATAACTAGTAATAAGCAGCATAAAAAGAATTTTTTTGCATTCAAGAATAAACCACAATGATCTATCTAATCCATTTGTATTTTTAACTGAATCTTGAAAATGTTTTCTAAATAATTCATACTAATAAGATATGATAAAGGGGTATTGAAATAGTATATTCATGTGAAAATTCTTCCGGAAATAAAGAAGTAAGTTTACACCAAAATTATAGGAATACGAATTTCCATGTAGGTAATAATATTATTTTGTAGTGTACCAATTGTCATGAATAAAATGCCCTCTCCAAAAGCGCCTTCTGTTTATATTGGACACGGAACACCTTTAAATGTAATATGGGACACGAATTACAAGAAAAATTTAAAGAACTTTGCGCAATCTATTCCCCTTCCTCATTCTGTTTTGGTTATGTCAGCACATTGGGAAAAAAACATTCCTCTGCAGATCACCAGTGGATTTCAACCTCAAATTATTTACGATTACTATGGATTTCCGGAAGAAATGTATCAATTACAATATAACTCCCTTGGGAATCCAACACTTGCTAAACAGATTGCAGATAGGCTTAATAGCCGTGGATTAGAGACACATTTGAATGAAGTGCAGGGATTTGATCATGGAGCATGGATTCCCATGAAAATCATGTTTCCCGAAGCAAATATTCCCCTCCTCCAAATTTCCATTCCAATTCCACGAAAATCAAAGAGTCTATTTAAAATAGGTCAATTGCTAGCAGAATTTAGAAAAGAAGGAGTTATGTTACTCGGTAGCGGTAATCTCGTACATAATTTACCATATGTATTTCAACAGGTAAGAAAAGGAAAATTGGGCATTTCAAATTGGATACATACACCTGAAGAAAAATGGGCGGTAGAAACTGATAGATGGATCAAAGAAAAAATAAACGACAATAATATTGAAGATTTACTAGAATCTTCGATCAAAGCTCCTCATTTTAATCGCGCAGCACCCACAACTGAACATTTCGATCCACTTTACTTTGTTATTGGGACTCTTGATCAACAAGAAGGGATAGCTTATATTCATGAGGGGTTTGAGGCTGGTTCTATTTCGATGAGAAGTTTTACAGTAGAATCTTAATGATTAAATCTCTTATGACCTAAAAGATATACAATAACCAACGGTCAGTGCTACCTAGATACAAAAACCGTTAGGAGGAAAAAAACCTGAAGAAATATTTGAAACAGTTTATCTAGGGTAAAAAAGTTATGTAAAACGGTTGGAATCAACAAGAATGAGTGTAACATAATATAAAGAAGTCACACTAGAACCTAAAAAGGAAATTGAGAGAACACAATATCTAAAAATCGCATTATCTGTAAGAAGTAAAATTCGTTGAGAGGTTTTTTCTTGTCCATTTCAGAAGTATTTTCCTGTATCAGAGAGAAATTCAAACACAATCAGCTAAGTTCATCTCTTGATATACTCAATCAACTAGAAAATCTACTATATCAGGGTAAAAGCCATGAACTCTTAAATACTTTTAAACAGTTAAAAAACATTGGTGAAATAACACAAATAACACCGATTGAAACACAAATTCTTGAAATCCTAATCCTATGTGAACTAAATAAATTTCAACCAGGATTAGACCTCAGTGAAAAGGTTCTCAATATAATCAAGCAACCTGAAGATCATCTATCGGAATTTAATGTTATACTCTTAAAAATAAGAGCGTTATTAGAGCTTGGTGAGATAAAAACATGTTTAAACCTAATAAAAGACGCAGAAGAACTTCTCCACAAATTTGAGGATATATTTACCCAGAATGTAAGAAGAAAAGTATCTGGCTTGAACTACTTGAAAGCTCGAGTTTTTTTAAGGAAAGCAGAGTATGATGTTGCGCTTAATTTTGCACAAAAGGCATTAATGATCAGGAGAGAAAATGAAAATCAGTATGAAATTGCAGAATGTTTGAATTTAATAGGGATTATCCAAGTGGCAAAAACCGAGTATCAAAGAGCAAACGAGTATTTTCAAGAATCATTGAAAATTTTTGAAAAATTTGATAATAAGAAGGCAGCTACAAAGATAATCAATAATCTTGGGATGAATCACTGGAGAACAGATAACTTACTGAAAGCCTTAAGCTATTTTCAAAAGAGTTTATCATTATCTGAAGAATTGGAAAACATTCCCTATATTGCTGTATCACATTTAAACATTGGTCTGATTTATGTGAATCAAGGGGAATTGAATTTAGCATTAAAGAGTCTTCAGAAAAGCTTAGTCATAAGTAAGGAGCTAGGTCAGAAACATCCTCTTTCATTGTGTTTAAACAATATTGGATTAATTTATCATGCGAGAGGGGATTTTGAGCAAGCTCTACGCTACTATCAAGATTCTTTAGCCTTAATGCAAGAAATAGGGAATAAACATGCTATAGCGATCTGCTATAACAATATTGGGGAAATTTATAGCTCAATGGGGAAATACAACGAGGCTTTAGATCAGATAAAGAAGAGTCTATCTTTATTTCAGAAGATCAAGGCCATTCCTGATATAACAATCCCTTTATTCAATCTTGTAGATCTTTCATTGTATGCAGGCTTTCATCAAAAAGCAGAGTCATATTTACAACAGCTTCAAAGTATCAATACGAAAGAGGAACACAAAATAATTAGCCAAAGGTATCGTTTAGCTCAAGCTTTAGTATTAAAAAATAGTAAAAGGGCAAAGATGAAGATTAAATCTTCCGAGATTCTTCAAGAACTAATATCCGAGGAAATTATTGAACATACGCTCGGTGTACGGGCAATATTTGAGCTTTCTGAGTTATTAATTGATGAATTAAGAGCATATGGAGAAAAAGAAGTCTTTTATGAAGTTAAAGAGTTAATCCAGCGTTTAGAGGAAAAAGCAAACAAACAAAAATCGTATTCATTAATTATTGATACATTGATTCTGCAGGCTAAGCTTTCAATGGTAGAAGGTGATTTGAATGCATCACAGCAGTTTTTAGATCGAGTAGAAAGGATTGCAACAGAAAAACAGATTCAACACTTACTAACCAAAGTTCAAAAGGAGAAAGAGCAATTAAAAAATCAATATGAGAAATGGGAGTCCCTTATTCAAAGTAATGCTCCTTTCGGATCACGGTTGGAACAAGCACAAGTAGCTGAATATATCAATGCAGCGAAAAAAACGAAAAT
>JBHLKP010000096.1:0-13706 GCA_048886525.1 Candidatus Hodarchaeota archaeon
TTTCCGAAGGACCATTTTACTTCTTTTCCTTCTACAAATAAAGCCCAATTTGAATCAATTTTCATTTTCTTGTTCCCTTGTTTAAGTTATCCCTTTTATACGATTTTTACTTGAGGCAGTTTTTCAATTTTAAAAAACATTTAGATTAGGTCAAACAACATTCAAATAGTATATGTAATCATTATACTAAGGATCTATCTTTTTTAGTATTTCTTTAATAAATACTAAGTACTGAGCTTGACACTATAGTTTTTTTACATAATATTTGATTATAAGCACAATCACACAATGATTTAAAAAGAAGTAATCACAATAATAAAGAATGAGGCAAATTATATGACTTCATATCAAATTAACGAATTAATTGGTTCACCTACAGCAGAATTCTTCAGTTTAGCTAAGAAAAGAGAATCAGAAGGACACGATATCATTCATCTAGAAATAGGACAACCAGACTTCCAACCAATGAAACAAATTCTAGAAACAACTATAAATGCAGTTCGAGAGGGAAAAACTACTTATACATTGAGTTCAGGTATTAACGAGCTTAGAGAATCAATAAGTCAAGCTTATCAAGAGGATTATCAAATTACAGTTGATTCTCAAAGCGAAATCAGAATTACATCAGGTGCAAAACTCGGAATCCTTGCATCAATCTATACGCTTCTAGATAGGAAAGAAGCCTTCATGGTTCCTGAACCTGCTTGGGTTTCCTATCCAGATATGGCCAAAATTGCTGGAGCTAAGTACATACCTATTCCTATGAAGAGAGATTTCTCTCTGAACCAAGAATATATTTTACAAGGAATTGAGAAAGATAAAGCCACTACACTGTTGATCAACAGCCCAAATAATCCATCAGGACATATCTTATCTATAAAAGAGATCAAATTTTTGAAAGATATGATTGAAGATCATGATCTTAAAATTATTAGCGATGAGATCTACAATGAATATATCTACATAGATTCATCATTTAGAACCCTTTTAACTGAATTAAAAGACTGGAGAGACAACCTTATCGTCGTAAATGGCTTTGCAAAAACATATAGTATGACTGGATATAGACTTGGATGGACAATATCTAATTCTAATGTAGCTAAAGGTATCTTGAAGTTCATTCAAGCAAGTACAACCTGTCCGACAAATTTTTGCCAATGGGCTGGAGTAAATGCTATTCAAAATAGAAATGAGGCAAGAATTTTAATTAACAATATTTTCCCGAAACGACGAGAAATTATTTTTAATGAAATAGAAAAAACATCTGGTTTATCAGTAGGTTCAATTGATGGAGCTTTTTATGCTTTTATAAAATATACATTTACGGATAAACCTTCTCATGAAGTCGCGAGTGATATTCTATTAAATGCAGGAGTATGTGTAATTCCAGGAACAGCTTTTGGGAAGAGTGCTGAAGGATTTTTACGCGTTACTTTTTCTAGATCGATAGAGGAAATACAAGAAGCCTTTAAGCGAATAAGAAGGTATATCCATAACGTTACTTAAAACGATAATAAATTCAAAGAATTAGAATAACTAAATAAGATTTAATTATTCTATTAGAACCCATCCAGAAATTCGTAGGTAACTAAGATTTTCGATAAAATATTGTTTAACTTCATTTGCAAAACTTGCTAAAGGTGCAATTTCTACTCCTTTTTCAAGTTTTTGTAACATAGTTTGAACCGCGTTTAAGTGACGAGTATTTAAATTCAACCCTTTATTGACTAGAGAAAAAATTTGAGTAGGAAAATCTTTTTCAAGTAGAGATTTCGGTAATTCAGGACACAATTCAATAAAAACTGAAATTATTTGTTCATATGATTCTTGTGCATCAATTAAAAATGGAGTGACATCATTTGCAGAATACTTTATGCTAGCTTGATCGAACAATTTCTTTGATGTAATGATCCTATCCTGAATATCTGTGTTTATTACTCGGGATTTACCTGACTGTTCCTCAGATAAAGGAAAATGATTGGTAATAACCTGCTCTATGTCATTTAATGTCTTGTAAAAACTCTCGAGGTTTCTCTTAATAGTTTGTTGCTGATTTAATTGGCTTTTAGCCTTCTTAACTTTTTCGCGTGCATTTTTTAACTTTATTTTTGCTCTTTTTGATCTGGCAAATTCTTGTTTTTCTGATACAATAAATTTTTCCTTTTCAAGCTTTTCCTGTTCAAGGTTTTGGATTTTAGAATCAAGTAAAATTAAATTGGATTTATATTCAGTTAATTGCTGTTTCATATCTTCAATTTCATTAAGAGAATTTTTGTACTCTTCTTCGAGTTTAATTTTTAGTTCTAATAATTGAGTCGTTTCAGATTTTGAATTAGTTTTCTCTTTCGTTGTATTGATTCTTTCTTTATAATCTTTTATTTGATCAATAAGCGATTTTTCTATTTTTGAAAGCCTTTTAAACTCAGTAGAAAGATTGGCTTTTTGCTGTAAATGAGATTCTAATTCCTCTTTTAGACGTTTTTCTAAAAAGATGATTTCTTCTATCTGTGCCATTAGATTTCACCCACGGTGATGAATCTTTTGACGAATATCTTCGATTTCTTCAATAAGAGTAGAAATTTTATCTTTAATAGCAACTTCCTCTTGGTTAAGTGTTGTTAATTCTTCAATCTCTAAGTTTTCACCTTTTTTAGTAATATTTTCTATTTTATTGGCTAATTCGCTTAATTGTGTTGCTATTTCCTTTTCTTTATGCTTTTGCTTACTTGTTAATGAATTTATTTCTGTTATTGAATTAGAGATCTGTAATTTTTGTTTTTGAAGATCAAGTAATTCTTTTTGGAACTTTTGAATTTCTTTATTCAATTCTTCTGGATCATTTTCAAAATTCAACTCGTCGTCAAAGTTAAGTTTGGCGACATCAGGGTGAGTTTTTATAATTTCGTCTATTTCTTGTTGAAGATCTTGAACTTTCTTTGATACATTCTCTACTTTTCCTGACAACATTGCCCTAATTCGCCGATTTTGAGAAAGTTTATTCTCAAATTCCGCTTTTTTCTTTTGGTAGAGACTCTCGAGTTCTTCCTCTGAAAGTTTCGATAGATCGTCTCTCGATAGCACAGTTAGTCCCTTTTCTTTGAAGATTAGAATTTTATCTTATGAAATCTCTTATTTCTTTTTCTAATCCATCTACTTTTTAAAATTAATTACTAGTTATTCGATTGCTAAGGATCTTCTCAAAGGATATCCATAAGTAATTAATTGATGTTTGATAAAAATAAGAAAAAGGTATAAATCCAGAATTAGATCGATACAAATAATTAAAAAAAAAGATACTTTATTTTCTTATTTTTTACGATTTTATTAGTGATTAATAATGAATTCCAGTATTATTTTCTACCATTCACGAATATGTATGAAATGTATTCGCGTAAGACGATTGTTAAACGAAATCAAGACTCAATATCCAGAAATTAAAATTATAAAAGTTTTATCTATAAATAAATATATTAAACGTGAATTAAAGACAATTCCAGCTGTTAAAATTAATAATAAGATGATTTATGGTAAAGATATTACAAAAAACATTATTTTAAGTGAATTAAATTTAATCTGATGAAATCATTAACTCTCTTCTGAGATAATTTCATCAATCACATCTATTAATTTAGCAATATGAGTTTTACTTGTGGGAGGCATTATTACAAAACGTAAGAAGCCCTCAACGATTGTGGTGGTCCAACCACGATCCCATAATTTGTCATGTAGAAGATTTATATTAATAGGATTATCATTCATCGTTTTAACACCAAGAATATTAATTACTGGCTTTATTGGGATATTAAAACCTCTTTGAATGAGTTCATTTGCAAAAAATCTAGTAATGGTTATACAGTTTAGAACTTCTTTTTGATAACCCTTATATCCGCATTTTTGCCAAGTTTTAGCAAATGCTATTGCGGAAGCACCTGATCTAGTACCAGTAAGAGTACTTTGTTTTGGTTCTCCCTTTAAATATTTTAAAGTAAACTGAATAGCCTCAGGATACGATTTATCTCTCCAAAGAAGCCCTCCACCTGGACATGGAACCCGACCCATTTTGTGTATATCAATTGTCATTGTTTTTATTGCTTTTAGATCAAAAGAAAGATTATAACTTCTATCTCTTTCAGGAAGGAATGGAAAAACTAAACCGCCAAATGCGGCATCAATATGCAAGTCTAATTTATTACTAAGACAAATATCATTTAATTCATCGAGAGGATCTATAGTTCCAAAAGCTGTTGTACCAGCAACTCCTATCATAGCAATTGTGTTATCATCAATTGAATTACTTGCTTTGGAAATATCTATCTGGTATGAAGTTGTTGTTGGTATTTTTATCACTTTAATTCCAAGTAAATTAGCAGCTTTCTCTATAGAGATATGAGCTGATTCAGGAATGATAATTTCTGGTGTACCTTCATAATCTAGGAAATTCTTTATCTTATAATTTCGTATTGACCAAAGAGCGGTAATATTCGCCTCAGAACCACCCGTTAAAATAACCCCTCGCCCATCTGAAGGAAGATTGACCAATCCACCTAAAATTCTTACCACATATTGTTCAATATTAGCTGTTCCTTTGAATAATGCTGGATCTCCTAGGTTTGTATGAAGATATTTAGCAAAAATATTCTTGGCAAGAGGTTCGCTATTCATTGAACTCAGTATTTGACCTGAAGAATATGAGAAATCTTTATTCAATTCATACTCTAAATCCAGACTATTCTTAGATATTATTTCATAATCAACCAAGGAGGTGTGCTCCATTAGAAACATATTCTTTCCGTTTAATTATTTTTTTAGATAACTAGAAAGATTTTTTGCTAATAGATGTAGTTACATACTCGTAATAATATACATGTATATACAGTGTTCATTATTTGTTCAATATACCGTATATTGTAACCTAATACCAGTCGATAAATAATGGTCTGTTTAAATTGCTTAAATTTCAAAAATTGTACATTCATCAACCGTTTCGTTTAAAACAGAAATTAAAGGGATCTTGTAGATACTGATAATAGAAAGAGTTAGAATAAAAAGATTACTGAGATTAAAAAAAAAGGAAAAAAGTGAGATGAGAATCTCTTCGTCCTTATTTATCTTTTATTCGATATTGGGTAACTAATTGTTCCATTTCTTCTCCTAATCGTGTGAGCTTTTGTGCTGCTGTGGTCATTTGATTCATTGCTGCTGTTTGTTCCTCTGTAGCAGCCGCGACTTCTTCACTAGAGGCACTGAATTCTTCTGATTGTGCAGCAAAACTTTGTAAGGTTTCTTGGAGATTATAAACACTTGTTCCAATATTATTAACAATTTTGTTGGTAACTTTGCTAATATCAGCAGAATTAGCTTTAGTTTCTTCAGCTAAACGTCGAACATTATCTGCAACAACCGCAAAACCACGACCATACTCACCAGCTCGAGCTGCCTCGATGGCTGCATTTAATGCCAAAATATTAGTTTGGCCCGCGATATCCTCAATGACTTGTAATGTTCCTTTAATGTCTTTTAAAGATTGTTCGACAATATCAGACATTTTTTGAATTTCCTCAATAGCCTTTGATGATAGTTCTGATTGACTGGAAGCCCCACGACTAATTTGTTGAATTGTTGCTGCAATTTCCTCTGATAAAGCATTTACTTCTTCTGAAGTTGAGGCTAATTCTTCTGCAGAGATTGCTAAGTGTTCTGCCGAATTATGAGTGCTATCAATGAAAGTGTACAAACTATCAATCATAGAAGTAAACGCTTGACCAAGTTCACCGATTTCATCACTTCTTTCACTATCTAGATTTGAGATCTCACTACTTGATAGATTTCCTGTAGCTATCTTTTTACTAACAACTGAGATTACTTGTATTGGTTTGATTAATGATGTTGAAAGAATGATTCCTGCAATTATACAAATTATAATCATAATAGTCAAAAAACTTACCGCTATAACTAGTTGCTCTAAAATCAAAATATCGATGTCATGAATATAAATTCCTGTTCCAATGGTCCAATCCCAATTCTCATAGGTGACTACATAAGATAACATTAATACAATCTTATTACTATCGTCATGAAATTGCCAGTAATACTGTACATAACCTCCTGTAGTAGATGTAGCTGCGGTATTCATGAATTCAACAAAAATTTTTTTCCCTCTTTCATCCTCGCTATCAGCAACATAAGTTCCATTCATTTCGGGATTAATAGGATGCATAACCATGTAGGGATTACCATCAACTTCCCGCTGAATCCAAAAGTAATGTTGATTTAATTCTCCATACCGAAGTTCACTAATCATTATAGCTGCTTGTCCTTGAGCTTCATATAGAGTGATTTCTCCCCTAGTAAATTTTTGAAAGTAAAATTCCAATTCTGATAACGCTATTTCTGCTGCACTTCTTAAAGTGCTCTTTTTCTCATTATAAATTGTTTCACGTAAAATAAATATAGAAAATAAGGAAATAGCTATCAACGGTATTACTGTAATCGCAAAGAAATAGCTTAGTGCTCTTCCTTTCAACCCCAGTCTGTAAAAATTAATTTTTTTTAGAATTTTCAAAACTAATTCATCCTAGGAGGGTGACATTTTTTAAAATACCATGAATTTACTGTTATATTAAAACAATAGTAGCATCCAAGTAGCACAATATATTCATAATTTTAAAAAATACCTAGAGAAAATAAACCAATATTATCCGAATGTTTTTTTCATCAATAAGTCAGTCACTTGTTGAGATTTCTTCTTAATTTCCTCCAAATCCAATGTTAATAATTTATTATCCTGATAGAGTACTTGCCCATCAACTATAGTCATAACTACATTTTCCCGACCAATTGCATATGTAAGATTACTAATAGGATTAATAATTGGTATTGTAAAAACGGAATCTAAATCAAAAACTACAACATCTGCTCTAGTATTTTCTTCTAAAGTACCTGAATAGACTCTTTTTGGAAAAAGCTGAGAAGCATTAGTAGTTGCCATTCTAATTACTTCATGAGAGGGAAGTATCGTCGGATTTTGCTGAATTCCTTTATGTAATAAAACTTCCATAGCTATTTCTTCAATCATATCCAGTTTATTATTACTTGCTTGACCATCTGTTCCAAGACAAACATTCACGCCTGAATTCAACAATTTGGGAACATTTGCTATTCCAGCACCAATTTTAAGGTTGCTTTTTGGACAGTGAAGAACAGATATGTTATGTTTTTTCAAAAGAGCCATTTCAGAATCAGATAGATGGATACAATGAGCTGCACTACCGATTTGATCCAATAAACCTTCTTTCTCCATCCATTCGATCGGTCGCATCCCTCTTTCTCTAAGCGATTTCTCTACCTCATATTGAGTTTCATTTAAATGGGTGTGAAGAAGGATATCTTGATTGCGTGCTTCTTCTGCTATAACTGTAAACCACTCCCGATCGACAGTATAGGGAGCATGTGGACCTATTCCAATCCATATCCTATCATTCTTACCCTGCCACTTGCTTATTGTGTTTTTTGCATGTTTAAATGCTTCTTCTATTGAATTAGCCTCAGGATTTCCCTCAAAAAAAATACTTGGAGCTATACTTGCTTTTATACCTGTTTGGTCAACAGCTTTAGCAATTTGATTAGAGTAGAAGTATTGATCATTAAAACCAACCGTTCCAGAAGAAAGCATCTCTGCGATTCCAAGCAATGATCCCCAATAAGCATCTTCAGGAGTCATATGTGGTTCTACAGTCCAAATAACATCTAACCACGATTGAAGAGGCTTGTCGTCACAAACACCCCTAAGTAGCGATTCTGGTAGATGGGTGTGTGCATTTACTAATCCAGGAAGGGCTATTCCTTTATTAAACTCATATCTCTCATGTCCAGATATCTGAGATTTCCTATTAGTCCGATGGCCAGAATAAATTATCATATTGTCTTCAATAATAATACGGCCATTCTCAATAAACTCATTCCTAGCAGGATAGTATAACCACTTACAATCAATCGCAATATCCATGGGATAACCCCGAATAATGATTCAACGGTTAGATCACATAATATTAAATAAATCTAACATCATTTTTTAAAATTCATAACATGTGGGATCTTTACTCAAGATGATTCCATTTCTACTTTAATCTACCTAATAAACTACTTAGAATGTAATTGTTGTTATGTTTTGGTAGGAGGTTTAAAATGAAATAGAAGAACTTAACTAAATGCTACAAAACTAATAATTATGATACTAAGAGGGAAAAATGCGTGAGAAGTACGCTAAATTAGCGAATTTAAAGATAAAAGACAAAGCATTAATATTAATCTTAAATCCTTAAGGTTTTTATGTCTAAATATACTTTTTATGAATCTTTTATTGTACGAATGAGGAATTTACTCTAAAATGGCTCTTAACAGTATAAAATCGAAAGGCCAATATTTTACTCCGCGAATAATAGCAGATTTCATGATTAGCTTAATCTCTTTTACTGATTCAATAGAAATTCTCGAACCTAGTGCTGGTGAAGGTATTTTTCTTCAATCTCTAGCAAAATCGAAGAATTTTCAAATTACTGGGATTGAAATAGATGAAGAATTACATAATAAATCAAATCATGAAATATTATACCAAGATTTCTTTGATTTTCCAGCTAAGAAATTTGATGTCGTAATCGGGAATCCACCATACATTAGATGGAAACATCAATCAAAAGACAGACGAAAAGAGCTTTTAGAAAGATCTTTTTGGGGAAAACGGATGAATGGATTAACAGATATGCTTCAACCATTTATATTTAAATCAATTGATCATCTCAAACCCAATGGAGAATTAATATTCATTACTCCAAAATTTTGGCTACAAACCCTGCATTCAGCACCACTACGGGATTTTATGATTAACAAGGGTCATCTCGAATTAATTATTGATTTTCATGAAAAGAAAATTTTCCGTAAATCGTCTTTAAATTTGATTATATTCAAATTTATTAAGCATAAAAAGAATAAATTCACTAAATTTGTGAAATTTATGGATAAGACTAAAATTCAAAAAGAAGATCTAACAAAAGTTCAAGAAGCACTTTCTAAATTGGATGAAATAAATAGAGAACAAATCATTAATTATAATATATTTCAAGCATTCTGGGCTAAAGCCCCAATAAAGCCTGAAAATTGGTACTTCATTCCTCTATCCGAAGAAAAAAAAATTGAGATTTTGGAATCATCTTGTAAATATTCTCCAATTATCACTTTTGAAGTAAATGGTAAAAAGCAATTATTACCACTGAACCGCTTGCTCTCTAAAGAAGATTTAATAGGCCGTAAAATGAATAAAAATGATTATCTTAAGGCCCAATTTAATTCAAGAAAATACTATATTGAAAATAGAACACAAAACTTAACCAAATTTATTAAATCTGAAATGAAACCAACTAAACTAATTGAACGCCCAATACGATTGAGAGATATTGCAGAAATAGGTAATGGTATGGTTAGTGGATTGGATAAAGCGTTCAAAATAGATAAAGCGGAAGCTTTTAATCCCAAAGAGGAAAAATGTATCATTGATGTAATTAAATCTAGTTCTCTAAATCAATATTATTCAGAAGGTACGACAAAGTACATTTTCATCGAAGAAGGGAGTATCGAAACTGAAAAAAATCTGAAGGAAGAATTCCCTAAAATTTATGAAAAGCTAACACCATTTATAGATAAGCTGAAGAAGAGATGGACACCACATCAACTCAACTGGTGGGAATGGGCTTTTCCCAGAAATAAAAAGCTCCTAGAAAGGAACAAACAGAAAATATTCGTTCCATGTAAAGATAGGTTTGACCAGCGTAGATATGTCCGTTTTGCTTATGAAGAGGGGCCTTTTTATGCAGCTCAAGATATAACTGTAATAATAAAGGATTTATGGGTAAAGGAAGCTTACGAATATCTAGTCGCATATCTTAATTCTAAAATTATTTTCGATTATCTAATTAACAAAGGATTAGTAAGAGGAGGAGTTTTAGAGTTCTCAGAGAAACCATTATCGGAAATTCCAATCAGATTGATAAATTGGGAGAGAGAAAAAGAAGTTTCCATACATAATCAGATAGTCGATTTAGTTTACAAGATTAAAACATATAAATCTGATGAAATGACAAAAAAATTGAAAATAAAAATAGAAAAATTATTTGAAGAATTAATTAGTAATGAGATTTAAATTTAGTCGAAAATATATCTAATTTTAGCATCATTCATCAGAATAATCATAAATCAAACTATTTCACTCAAGTGAAATTCTCTTCTTTGTTTATTTTGCAAACGTCAACGAATAAAAAGAATTTTATTTTTCAATTTATTGATATTATTTATATTATAAATATAAAATAATAAAAAAATTTATAAACTGGAAAAAAATTATATCTGAAACCACCCTCCAAACAATACAATCAAACCATTTTAGTCAAGCATACGTCCAATACGAACCCAATCCATATTTAATAATTGGTGAGTACTAAAGAAACAGTGACATCAGTGTGATCAATTGATTATACAAAATATTATGGAATAGAAACCACTTTCACATTTAATAACGACTAATTTCATGGAAATTTCAATTTTCTTGCGATTAGATCTTTAATGTAAAGAAGAATCGAGTAAAGAAGCAAATAAAAAAGATAAAATTATAGAAGAAGAGTGTTTTCTAATTCTAGACAATCAAAATCCAGAAATAAAGGAACCACAGGATTATCAAGATAACTCCTTGAATGAAATCTTGATCAGCATTCTAGGTTTCTTTGCACTGATCATTATAGCATTCTTAATATATAACTGGAGTGCAACAGCGATATCTGGAGTAACCATTAATCCTTATCTATTTTTTGACCATCAATCAGTTGAATCAAGTTATTCGAACAGACCATCATATAATTTTAGTGAATCTCTAAATATCCAAATAACTAGTGACAAATCAAACATGGGAATTGATAAGAACGTACCGATAGCAGAAAGCAAATGGCTGGATGGCGTTAAAGTAGAACAAGGTTCTATGAAATATTACCTTGATGTACCTGATAATTTACCAATGCATTTAACTGAAACGGACATAAACTCTTGGATATTATGGGTAAACGTAACTGGTGGTTATGAACCATTTGAAGATAATGATTATAAGACCAGTTCGATAAAAGTATATCAGAAAGATCGTGAAGGAACAGGTACTGAACTAGTTGGAGTAATAAAGATCCTATGGACAAGAGGAACTTATTACCCAAGCAATACGTATTTATGGAACGCAGATTTTGATATCATATGGTCAAAATCAGATCCAAATGCTGAATATATCAGCTTGGATAGTAGTTACTATCCACTTGTCTCAAGTGATCCATTATCACCTGATGATGATTGGAAGCTTGAAGATAATCTACCCGACTATATACCAAGAAAAGAAGTTGATCTTAAATTCAAGACTTGGTGGAGCGGGTGTGAACAGCCAGATCAGTCATTCCTGATAATATCGGTACGTGCCAACTATCAATTCCCATAAATTAACCAGGAAATATGTAATCATATTTTCGATAAGTTTTTTTGCAAGTAGTATAATCATTTTTGCATTTTTGGAATTGATTAACGATTTTTCTTCCGAATTTTTCCTACAGGAGCAATATAAACAGTAAATTCATCATTACCATCAATATTGAGGATTGAATCGACTTTATTTTGGTCATATGCCGCTATTGCACAAGTACCAGCTCCAATGGCCTCACATCCAAGGTAAAGATTCTGACAAATATGCCCTGCTTCAATAGCTATATCTTTATGAGCAGCAACACTATATCTCCATTCAGTTCGGTAAGGAATAGTAGTCCAAATAAAAATAACAGCTGATTTTCCAATAAAGGATTGATTATAACAAGCTTCATTGATTCTATCGGATAAATCAGGTGATACTCCCGTTTTAAAATATAATTTGTGTTCTAAAGCAAGATAACGATAAATGCCAGGTTGGAGTGACTGTACACGATTGATAATAAGATAAGTTTCATAAGGATGACGTGAACCTCCAGATGGTACTGTCCGTTTTGTAGTTCGTGCTCCATGACGACGATCCTCAACAATTTCACGAATTCCTTGAGTTACCCAAAGCAAAAATGATAGTTCCTCCAACGTTAATGGATCTTTCACAAATCCACGACGACTTTTACGATGTTTAATTGCATCGATTAACGATATATTACCAAGTATTAATTTTTCACAAGGTATTAGATCAATTAATTGGGCATCTTTAGGATAATGTTTTTGTAATGGTGGGGCTGGAATTTTCTTCTGTTGATCAGTTACAATATCAGGAGTTTTAGCCCAGTCATGAGCTTTGAGAAAGTTACGGTTTGTTTCGATACTTTTCAGCATATTATTATTCACACTTCTTGGAAGCAAACTTCTTTATCAATCCTTAAGAACTAGACTATTAGTGCATCCGCTTTGAATCAACAAAGAACAAGCAAGATTAATGTAACAGAGTCTTTCATTGGAAGAATAGAATTTTAGAAATCAAGTTCTAAACCTATACTTCGAGAATTGTTAAGTTTAAAAGTAAATTAAATAAATGAGAATAATAAAATAAGTAAAGAAGGACTTAATAATCTTATTATTATGAAGAGATTTGTTAATAGATCAAATTTCCTAAAAGTTACTTTTAATATCTTGTTTTTTCTTTACTTCTTTCTAGATTTTCGATGGATAATAATAACGCTTGTTGCAAATAATATAACAAAAATTATGTTGGGGAAAGAACCATCTTCTGAAATAGTTGTACTAGTAGTCGTTTCTGAAGTTATAGGAATATAGCTAGTGGTGGTTGTAATTGTTGTAGTTGTTGGAGGGATTGTTGTGGTAGCAGGTATGATATTTTGAATCGTAAAGACTCCATCGGATCTGTCTTCACTATATAAATCAGCTTCACAATTAGCTTTGACTCGAATAATATAATTAGAACCATCTGCGATACTAGAAGTATTCCAAGTAAAGAAGTTAGATGTTAGATTTGAAACTAATTCAAACCATGTGATTCCATTATCGAAGGAAAAATAAACGGAATATGTAATAAAATGATTGAGAGAATCTTCTACGCTATTCCATTGTATTTGGATAGTCCCGTTAAGTATTTCACCACCATTAGGATATGTAATAATTGGATTCGTAAGGTTATGAGGAACAGTTGATATAGTAAAAGCTTCATTCGAAATATCAACAACAGTTAAACCCTCAGCACAGACAGCTACAACTTTAATAAGATAATTAGACCCCTCATCTAAATGTGTGATATTCCAATTATAATTGTTTAAGGTTAAGTTTGATTCAACTAAAATCCAATTAGATCCACTATTTGAGGAATAATAAAGGTTGTAAGTAACAGAGTGACCCCAAGTATCAGATGCTTTCATCCATTGAATTAGGATCCCTCCAGACACGACTTCTCCACCATTTGGATAAATAATATTAGGTATAGATAATATATGCTTTTGGTTCTCAATAGAAAATACATTATCAGAATAATCACTTGAAATTAATCCCTCAGAGCAAACTACAACAACTTTGACTAGAAATTCTGAGCCATCTGCAATTGTATTGGTATCCCATTCATAAATTGTGGTTGATTGATTAGCTTGAAGCAGGATCCAAGAGGAACCATTATCATTTGAATAATAAAGACTATAACTAACATTATGATCCCA
>JBHLKP010000097.1:0-13461 GCA_048886525.1 Candidatus Hodarchaeota archaeon
TATATTGTAATACATTATTAGATCTCTAAATCTTCAAGTTGTTTTTTCATCCACCCAGTAATTTGAATTTAACATATAAATAGTTAAAATAATGTTCATAAAACGCTAATCTAATAAAGAGAGATAGAAAAGCTTAAAAAATTGAATTTTGAGGCAATCGCTTAGTTTCAACCTAGTTAAAGATACTGAAACAAATAACTGATACTCGAATTTAAACATCCATATAACAGAATCAGCACGGATGTTACTACGTTCGGGATCTTTTCAATTTACTGAAAATTCATATGAAATTAAGAACGAAAATAATTTTCAAATATGAATGTTTTGGGATATGAAATGAAAGGATTGACTCACTTATTTTTTGGTATAGGTTTTGTCGGTTTTTCATTATCCCTTTTTGAAAAATCATTTCTTTATTGGGGGATTGGAACACTGATCATCACACCTATCTTTTCACGAATTCCTGATCATGATCAGAAAATAGCCAAAATAACTTTTAATCAGATCGTTCCACATCGGAGTAAGTTTACACATAACCTTCTTTATGGATTTCCACTATTCTTTGTTGTATTTCTAATTAATATTCCCTTTTTTGGGCAGATATTAGCCATAACTATCATTTCTATTTTTGGTGCAATATTTGCTCATGCTTTTATTGATGCATTTAATTATGGAGGAGTTTGGTTTGGAGTTTTCAAGATAAAAGGTTTTTTGGAATGGGATTCATTTTTGGGAAACTTCGGATTTAAGCTAATTGGAGTAATTCTATTCATCTTGTCACTAAAAAATATATTCTTGACTTAGTAATAGAGAACTATTGAATTTTAAACGAAATCATTATATTTCCAGTAGATAATACTTGAATGATGCTATTTAAATGAAAATTAATCTATATGTGGAAGATTAATGCGTAATAAACGACTATTAGGGCTACTCTATCTTTCCGTTGCTCATCATCCTCTTTGTCAATATTATCGAAATCATCTTATTCGATTAAATAACTTAGCTTTGTGTTTAGGATGTGTTGGTCTGTATTCTGGTTTAGGAATCGGTATCTTAGTCTTAGTTCTAATAAACACGGAGAATTATGATTGGGAATTATTAATTTTCCTGGCTTTAATGTTGTACATGCCAACTATTCTACGCTTATTGAATTTTCCCCTGTTTAATTCATCAAGAAGAATTTTCAAGCTTCTTTATAGGTTTTTATTAGGTTTGGGGGTTGCTGTTGGATTTCTTTCAATATTAAAAGTTCCAAATTTTTTTTTAGGGTTTTTTCAATTCGCGCTAGGTGTTTTTTTGTACTTTAGCATTGCAATAAAGCGAGTTTTATCAAAAGATGTCTGGAAAGAATGTGAAAGTTGTGTTTTCAGTCCTTCGCCTGATTGTCCAGGTTTTAGTCCGTTTAAACTTCATAAGAATAAACTGAAAGAATCTTATTAGGCAAAATAATAGAAAAGTTTATTGCTTAACTAATAACAATGGTTAATGGGTAGAAAGATAATGAGTAAAGCTCTCTATTTAGATGATATGTTTCTTAAAGAATTTGAAGCTGAAGTAGTCTCAGTAAAAGATGGTAAATATATCGTTTTAAATCAAACTGCGTTCTATCCCAAATCTGGTGGCATAGCAAACGATGAGGGGAGTCTTACAAGAGGATCTGATGTCTTTAAGGTAGAATTTGTAGGAAAATTCAACAATCAGATTTCACATGAGGTTGACCGCGAAGGACTTCAGGTCGGAGATCTAGTTGTAGGAAAGCTGGATTGGGACCGTAGGTATATATTAATGCGATATCACACAGCTGCTCATGTACTAAGTGGAGCGTTTTACAGAAATCTTGGTGCTAAGATAACAGGTAACGACATTGCCTCGTCTGATCAAGGTCGAATTGATTTTAACCTTGAGAATTTTGATCGTTCACTTATAGAAAAACAGGTAGAAAAGAGTAATGAAATAATCCAAGAAGACTACCCTATCGAAGTGTATTACCTTGAAAGATCTGAAGTTGAAAAGGATCCTGATTTAGTTAAACTCGCTATGGGAATCCCAAAAGGTGTTAAAAAACTTCGGATTGTGGATATCAAAGGTTTTGATCGTCAACCTGATGGTGGTTGTCATATTCAATCATTAAAAGAAATTGGTAAGGTAAGAATAAAGAAACTCGTAAATAAGGGGAAAAATAATAGACGATTGTACTTTACAATAGAATAGATCTAAGATTCAACTACTATTCTCTACTTTTTCTGCTTCAACTATTAATAGGGGGTCGTTATTTTTAAAGGTAGAGAAGTTGTAACCACTAAATTCATTAATAATCTTGAAACCAGTCTGGTTGAGTAATTCATGTAATTTAATACGATTAATTATTCCAGCAGATGAGTCCTCTTTGATTGTTTGAATTAATTTTCCTTTTTTATATGCTTTGTAAATCAGAGTGATTTTTATTTTTTTCGATTGAATTTCAGTACTAACAAATCTATGATACTCCAAATCCTCTCCAATACTGACAATACCTGCAGAAGACAACGGGGAATCTTTCATTAATCCAATAAATACATCAAAAATAATTTTTCCACCTATCTTAAGATGAGAATTGATATTAGTAAGTGAAGCTAATCTTTCCTCGTCTGAAAGAAAATGATCAAAACATCCTGAAAGAATTGCTGCCGGATACTTTTTATTTAATCTGAAATTTGCTGCATTTGCGGGGATGATTTTGATAAGCTTGGCAAGATTTGGGTCATTAACTATCTTTTTAAGAAATTCATCCCTCATTGCAGGTGAAGGTTCAATACAGATTACTTTGATCCCATTTTTACTAAGTGGAATTGCTATTCTTCCCGTTCCTGCCCCAATATCGAGAATTTCATTGAAATTCTTGACGCCTTGATAAAAAAAGTCAATATTTTCCTTTCTATCGAACAAATCGTAAAGATGAGCTGCTTTTTCGTATCCCAGCGTCATATACTCCTCTTAAACTTATATGAATATACGGTTAAATTCAGCTTCTTTCATTCCAGTTGATCGTTCGGGGATTATACCGTGGTTTGATAATAATTTCTGCAGTGTTAACATTCTCGGACTCTGAAACTAAATAATCACATGCATGGGCAATATCCTCGGGATCCATACTCCATTCCACCTTAGTTGGTTTTTTTCCTCCAAAATTTGTTAATACACTACCAGGGCAAATCGCAGTGACTTTAATACCGAATTCTTTAACATCTTCGCGTAAAGACCACGAATACCCCATTACTGCGTGTTTCGAGGCAGCATATAGAGTTCCTGATTTAAAGCCATTTTTTCCAGCTATGCTGCTTATAATAATTACATGTCCAGATTTTCGCTGAATCATGTGAGGTATAACATATTTAGTTAAGAGAAATACTCCCTTAACATTTACGTCAAAAATTTGGTTAAAATCTTTAAGCGTAAACTCGTCCGCTCGTTTAAATATACCAATTCCCGCATTATTAATTAATACATCTATTGTCCCGAATTTAGCTAATGTCTTTTCAACCAACTGTTTTACGTCATCTTCTTTAGTAACATCAGTAGGAATAATTAATGCTTCACTGTTTTTTAGTTTATCGATTTTATCTTTTACAAGTAACAATTTACTTTCATTACGGGAAGCTAATACCACGTTCATTCCTTTCTCAGCTAATTTAATACTAATTGCCTTTCCAATACCTCTTGAAGCTCCAGTAATAATTACTACTTTTCCCATTGTTTCCATTTAAACTGCTCCTTTTTTTTTAACTTCTATTAAATCTAAATGTTATTCATTCAGAAACTAGATACCAAAGAATTCCTATTGATCCAAGAATAAGACCTACGGTTCTTTTACCAACTACCTCATCTCTCTTAGTTACCTTTAATTTCTGAGTTTTAAAATCTTAAAATTCTTCAAATGCTGTTCTCTTTTTTAATCCAAGTCTTCTGGAAAAAATAATTCCTCTGTAAAGTATGATTGAAATTCAGGGAATGCTGTTAATTCATGGCGAGTAACATTCTTACTGATGCTTTTTGCTTCTTCTCGGGCGTCCATTGAGAGTAAAATAGTTCTACCTCCCTTTTCTGCAGCGTTACCATGAATTTTAAATTTATTTTCAGGTAGTTTTGGTAATAATCCGATTTTTTTGGCATTTCGAATATTTAATTTTGAACCAAATACTCCAGCGATGTGAATTGTATTAATTTGATTAATTTCTAGGTTTAAGTGCTTGGCAAGTGTTCTGATAGCTGCCATTGTAGCAGCTTTTGCTTTCTGAATAGACTCAACATCAGACCTTGTTATATAAATCGGTTCCTTTAATTCAGTTTCTTCGGCTGGTATCAGAATTAGTTTCTTTGTTTGCACTTTTAATTTATTAAATAATCTCCCTCGTTTATCTAATTGCCCGTTTGCTAATAATTCGGCTAGAATATCAATGATTCCTGTCCCACAAATTCCCTTTGGTTTTATAGAATTTATAGAACTATATCTATATTTACCATTCTCTATCCAGAACTTTTCAATTGCTCCTTCAATTCCACGCATTCCACAATTAATATGCTGTCCTTCGAAAGCACCTCCTGCTGCAACAGAAGCTGCAAATATCTTTCTATCACTTGTTAAGAGTATTTCAGAATTTGTTCCAAAGTCAATTAAAATATGAACTCCATCATATTTATCAAATCCAGTATATAAAATATCAACAACTGCATCTGAACCAATAAATCCTCCTATTAGGGGAGGCATAGTAATAATGGATTGGGGTGGAAGGTTGATAACCCCCTTCATATCAATAGCTTTGATAGTGGTTATATATTCATCAGAAATAGTCGAAATAAACGGAGCTCTTGCTAAATTAATGATAGACAAGTTTAAAAACAAATGATGCATAACTGTGTTACCAATTACTATCATTTCAACAATATTTTTCTTAGATCTACCTATTGACAACAATACATGTTCTAATAATGTAGATATTCCTAAAAGTACTTTTTCTTGTAATAGCTTTTGATTCAAAGGTGATTTTAAGGCGTAAGACAGCCGAGTCATAATATCCCGTCCAAACTCTATTTGAGGATTGAGAATGGAATCAGCACCAAGAATCCTACCATTACTAAGATCAATAACCGTCAGAACAATGGAAGTTGTACCGATATCGGTTACAATCCCTAATTTAGGTCTTATTTCCTCATTCATAATATTTGGTTTAAAAGGAAAATTTAATTGAAAATTACTGAAAGTATCCTGAATCTTGAATATATTATCATGATACTCTCTTAAATCTAGTATCTCTATTACTAAATCAATGTTTTCATTTGGGAATACTTGGCAAGATAAACGGATATTTTCTGGAATCTCCTTCCCCAATAATTGTTTTTCAACTGATGACCTTGGAGTAATTAAATTCGGAGTAATGATTCTTACTCGACATTTACCACATTTACCAGTCCCGTTGCAGAGAGAATTGATGTATTTTTTTTCCAAACCATTGTGAATAATATTTAGCAGATTATTACCAGCATAGGAATATTTAAATTTTCGATGAAAATTAGTGATTTCAATGGTTGGAATGTTTTTTCCCTTCTAACTTTTTTTCTCTTAGCTCACTCATAATATCAATAAATTGATGACTACTTGCACTAAAAATGGTCTATTTAAAATAATAATTGCACCAAAAAAAGGCTATATAAATGAATTGCCTCATTCCTTGGCTATATAAACACCTTCTGAGCATGTTAATATCACTAGTAGTAAGTTAGAAAATCTTCCTTATTCTGAAAAACTTCCTCTTTATTTCTGGCTACGCTAGTGCAATACGAAGGGAATAATCCATCCAATGAACGGTTGGATTATTCCTAGCATCCATAATTTAATATTAACAAATTAATTTTTTTAATCTTTTATTTTTCAATTTGTTACTTATGAGGAGATAGACAAATGACTAAGAAAGGAGAACTCAAAGAATGGTTTTCGCGAATAAAGCATGGATCAGAAGATCCACACGTATTTTCAATCGTTTTTCGTGATTTCAACAATTACATCGAACTTCCTTTTCGCGAATTTTCAGTACGACAACAGGAGGACAGTATTCCTCTACATCGTATCTCTCAAATTCGTAAACAAGGTACCCCAGTATATACTAGACCAAACTTTTGTGCTAATTGTGGAAATCCCTTAATAGAAAGCAGATGTACTAATATTCGTTGTCCTCAGTTTTAAAATCGGACTATTTGCAATATAATAATGCGTACAAATTACTCATTCAATAGTAACTTTATCTTCAGCTTATACTTAAATGACAATCCCCCTCAATAATAGATATTTCAAAGAATAGGCTTGCTATCAATATTCTTTTTGCCCCTTTCTCAATTTCTTTAAGAGTAAAAATGTACTAGTTTATTATCATTCAAATTGATCAAAATGAAAATTGAAGAATCCTATTATAGGGGTTTAGTAAATGCAAAGTGAAATCATCGTCACTGATTCGTTAACGAAATATTATGGACAAATTCGGGGGATTGAGGATATTTCTGTGTCAATTCCAAATGGAAACGTTGCATTCTTGGGACCAAACGGGGCGGGTAAAACTACTTTAATTAGAACTCTTTTGGGAATAATTCATCCTTCCAAAGGAACCGCACAGGTCTTAGGATATGATATCAAAAAGGAAATCAATCAAGTTCGCGATCGTATTGGTTACGTTCCAGAATTTAATACCTCTTTCATACCTGACATGACTGCTATGAAGTTTGTGGCATTTTGTGGACGTATGAATGGTCTATCGAACTCTGAAAGCAAGCAGAGAGCTAGTGATTCTTTATATTATGTTGGATTAGATGAAGAGAGGTATCGAAAATTGGGTACTTTTTCATTAGGCATGAAACAGAAAGTGAAACTTGCTACTGCATTAGTTCATGATCCTGAAATTATAGTCTGCGATGAACCTACTAATGGTTTAGATCCAACTGGAAGGGTTCAAATGTTATCCCTTATACGTAGCTTGCAGGTAAACGAAGGAAAAGACATTATATTAAGCTCCCATTTATTAAGGGATGTGGAACAGACAGCTGATTATACTTTAGTATTCTCTCAAGGTTCAATTAAAGCCCAAGGTAATATTAAAGAATTAACAGCAAATAAAAGGTCTTCTATCAGTATTAAAGTAAGAAGTAATCAGGAAAGGTTTTTACAAGCATTAAGCAGCAAGGGAATAGAATCATGGATAGATGGATCTTACATTGAGGTTGAAACTGCTCATGAGATTGAGAAAGAGATATTTAAGATAGCAAATGAAGCTGAAGCTGATATTCGGTACTTAGGGAGTCGGTCAAGTACTTTAGAAGATGTTTTTGTCAATCTATTTAACAAGGAGGAACTTATAGAATGAAAGATCATTCAGAGGCTTATGTTAGAAAATTCTCGTTTAGAGCATTTGAGGGTATTCGTAAAGGACGAATTTATCGATTATGGGCAACATCTTGGCAATGGTGGGCTCATCAATGGGAACGATCTCGCGCTGTTAAGATTTTATTAGGATTCTTGATCTTTATTCTCGTTATTACAAATTTATTTCTTCTCTCATTCAAAGATTATATGCTCCTAGATCCTTACACTGGGGAACCTGCATTAGATCCAATTACTGGAGAACCCATTACAACAAACGATTTACTCGAAGACAATCTATTAAGTATTGTACGTAGCATAGTTACCTTTCAAACCACCTTTTCAGCACATAATGCAAGAGGGGGAACTAGTATGATGTCTATAGGTGGATTAAGTATCTTTTTTTTAATACTAGTTGCGTTAGTAGGTTCAGGTCTTATTGCGGATGATATTTCAAATATAACAACAGAGATATATTATAGCAAGCTAGAACGTCATGAATATATTCTTGGTAAATTTGGTGCTTTTCTATTATTTGGTAATATTGTGATTGTTTTACCATTTGTACTAGAATTTGTTTTGTTAGTTGCTGGTTTAGGAGGAATCGACTTAATCCAAGCACTTCCAGTCTTGATTCAAGCAATTATAATTACTGAAATTATGACTATAACTTTCGCTAGTATTGTTCTAGGCTTTTCTGCATTGACAAGCAGAAGGTTATATGCAGGGTTGACAGCTTTCATGTTCTTATTCGTAATGAACATGATTATTCCTACCATAGCATATTCAGGAGAGGAAGTAGGATTTCAATTATTATTTGATGTACTCACATTATTATTACTTGCTTCATATCTTATAACAGGGACAACAGAAGTTACATACTACCCATATGGAGAAGAAGCAGGAGTCTCTTATGTAATCGATTTAGCATCTGGTAGTGGTATAGAAAGCTGGATGGTTGTTGGAGCTCTTGGGATTTATATTTTGCTAGGATTTCTAATCGTAGTATATCAAGTTTATTGGAGGCATGCCAAATGATTGAATTAACTGAAGTTTCTAAAGCATTCGGAGAAGTTGTTGCTGTATCACGCTTAAGTATGACTGCGAAAAACGGGGTTACCGGATTTTTAGGTCCAAATGGAGCAGGAAAATCTACCACTTTAAAACTCATTATGGGAGAACTAAATCCTGACGCTGGTATTGTACGTGTATTTGATGAGAATCCTGTTAACAATGCTGTATTAAAAAAGCGTATTGGCTATGTTTCTGAACACGAGGATCTTTATCCATGGATGAAAGGAAAGCAATTCATTACTTCATTAGCGAGGCTTATTTTACCTCATGAGCAGGCTGAAACCGCTGCAAAGGAAGCCATCAAAAAAGTTGGACTTTCAGTTAAAGGTAAACGGATTAAAAACTATTCTAAAGGAATGAAACAACGTCTTAAAATAGCAGCAGCAATAGTTCATCACCCAGATTTATTGATTCTGGATGAACCATTCGGAGGGCTAGATCCTCTTGGTAGACGCGAAATGAAAAAACTAATTTCCGAGTTAAATCAAGAGGGAGTTACCGTACTAATCTCTAGCCATATTCTTTATGAATTAGATGAAATGAGTACACGAATGGTTCTTATCCATCGTGGGCAAACGCTAGCGGAAGGACCTCCTGCGGAAATACTTAATATTATTGATCAATTCCCCCATCAAATTCTATTTAGAGCTCCGTATAATGAATTGAAGCAGCTGTCTAAATTCCTAATAGAAAAAGATATAATTAATTCAATTGATTTTAAGCATGAAAAAGAAGATATTAATCTTATTATTACAACTGATAACCCAAATGATTTTTATTCAACTGCAACACAAGTGATAGCAAAGAATGAACTTCTAATAAAGCATTTAGAGGTTCAAACAGACAATATTGAATCGATTTTTGAATTTCTAATCTAATGAACTAGGGTGAAAAAAATGAAGTTACAAAGAATTGAAATGGATTATTCGCCTTCGATGGTTGAAAAAGGAATCTTTTTAGGACAAATTTTCTTTGCTAAATTTTTATTTGATAAAAAAACGTATATTTTGATTCTAATAAGTTTTATACCGCTTGTAGCTTTAGGTCAGTATGAAACAGCGAGAATTTCAGAAAGCACATTTGTTGAATTGATAGGAACAAGTGAAAGTACGAATATTTTTAGCTTCGTTATCTTACCTCTCATATGCTTGATCTTAGGAATATCTGCAATCGCGGAAGAAAAAGAAAATAAAACAATAAGTCAGTTGTTGTCAAGACCAGTAAAGCGGGAAGAAATAGTAATAGTAAAATGGATAACAATCATGGTAATTGGAATTATTATCGTTTGTATTGATTCATTAATCATCTATATCGGATTATGTCTGCACATTCAAGATTTTTCTATTCTTCTGAACCATTTAGATGTCCTAATTGGAGCATGGTTATATCTCGGATTGTGGGTAGCCGTTTATACGACGATCTTCCTGTTCTTGGGAATTATTATAGACAAGAATCCATTGGGTTGGGGACTAGTGGTTGCATATTTTGAAGCTTTCTTCGGTCAATTTATTTTTGGGTTGGCTGCAGGTGGAAACTCCCCATTCTCAGTCGCAAACCATCTTAACTATGTCGCTGCAGAATATTTCTTAATCGATTATATAAATTTCAATATAGTAGATCTAGATCCTTTACAATCGCTATTCATATGTTTTGGGTTAATAGCTGGTTTCCTAACGCTATCAATGTTTGCAATGAGGAGAAAAGACTTTCCTTAGAAAAATAATTGCTCTCATTGTTTACAAACACGTCAATCTTATGAATATCAAGTATCTAAGTAAGAATACTGTTCAATACCTAAAAATTGAAAAAAATTTCTAATCACTATTTCTTGGATTTTACTTCTAGAATGGCGAGTTAAATTAGCAATAAGATTTACTACCTCTGGTATCAAACCGGGATGACCGACTCGTCCACGATACATCACGTTTCCATCTGATTCAGTTAATAAACGTTCTAGAGGGGCCATTAATGGAACTTGCTGATGCTTAATAGAGTACTCTAACGCAGGGCCACACGAAAAATAACAATCAAGATCAATAAACTTACGAAGCATTTTAGTAGAACCAGAAAACCAATGAATACAACAATATTTACCTGAAATAGTACTAGTTTCTATTTTATTGATAATCTCTTCCTCTGCTCCCTTTATATGAAGCATAAGTCTATACTCTTCCCTTTCAGCTAATTCAATGAAGAAATCTAATACTTTTCTTTGAAATGGATATCTTTCCTTTTGTGTTATGAAATGCTTGTCTAGTCCGATTTCTCCTAAGATTTTTATTTTCCGTTGACTTAATAATTCGTTTATTAAATCTAGGTCTTCATGCTTCTTATGTGCTTTCCAGGGGTGAATTCCGATTGCAGGTATAATAAACATTGGATATTTTTTTTCCAATTCTAGTGTACGAATTGATTCGCTGTAATTTTGACTAACAGATACCACATGTCTTAAACCCATTTGACTCCATGTCTTTATATGTGAGTCGATAGATTTGTAGAAATAATTATCCGGAAGATGACAATGAATATCAATATATTGTAACAAAAGATTATTACTCCTAGAATTTTAGATTTCAATTAAATTTTTATGCCTTAAACTCTCATTATTAGTGCTGGTACCAGATTTTTACCTTTTGAGCATTCAGAAATGATTAAAAACTGAATAATTGAAATATCTTTTCCAATGGAACTGCATAATGTCACCAAAGGAAAGACATGCTATGTCTCTTTTGAAACTAAAGTCACGGTTATACCTTTTAGAACGTGGACCATTAGCCTATGCTAGCCGTATTGCTGCAAATTGTTTTGTTCGAAAGTGTCCTTATTGTTTACATAGTCCAGTAGATCGTGTCTTTTTAGAAGTCCGTCGAGAATCATATCCTCCATGTTTGTATTGCTTAACATCATATAAAGTGGTTAAAGTTTTATTGAAGAAAATTATTGGATTAAATAAAGAAAAATTTCTAGATTTTGCGGCAAATGAATTATATTCACGTTCAGTTGTAGCTTGGCTTAGAGGAATAGCGAAATTTGGTGTAAGTCGTCCACAACCTACTTATCCACCTATAGCAATTGTTTGGAATTATACTCATAAATGTAATCTAAACTGCGTTCATTGTTATCACGATTCTTATACTTCTGAAGCTGGGACAGGACCAAAAGAGTTATCAACTTCTGAAGCACTAAAAGTAGTAGATCAAATTGCAGCTGTAGGAGTAGGTTCATTAAGCTTTTCTGGAGGAGAACCATTATGTCGGAAGGATTTCTTTGAAGTAGCAAAAAGAACTGCCCAACGAAAGCTTCTTTGTACTTTATCAACCAATGGAACAATGATAGATCATACCATTGCCGAAGAAATAGCCTCTGTTGGCGTTACAGGGGTAGCAATTAGCCTTGATAGTGTCAATTCATCTTTTCATGATGAATTTCGAGGAGTAAAAGGTGCTCATGCCAAAACAATTCGAGGAATAGAATCTTGTGTTGAAATCGATAAATTCAAAGAAATTATAGTCGCAGTTACTCTAACCAATAGAAATTATAATGATATTCCTGGTTTAATAGAATTAGCTTCAGAAATTGGAGCTTCCCGGGTTTATTTTTCAAGAATACTTCCAGTCGGAAGAGGAAAATCATTAAGTCATCTAAATGTTACACCAGCTCAACAAAAAGAAATTTTAAAATATCTATCAGAAGAATTTGTCAATTATGCAAATACTGGAAAGCGAATAGCCGTTATGACGCGTGGAATGACTTACTTTGCACGACAATGTGCGATTATTTCAAATTATGACGTTTTTCCTATTAGTGAAATAGTTGTTGGCTTTGAGAAGCGGCATAAGGAAATCTTAGGTGATTATGCTAAAGCATTATTTAGACAATTTGCTACTTACGCTGGTGGATGTGCAACTGGACTCACATATTGTGGTTTAAGTCCTGAAGGTGAAGTTCTACCTTGTGCGCCTGCATCAAATGTCTTTCTTGGAAATATTCTGACTGAAGGACTAGAAACGATATGGAAAAATAGTCCAATAATTCAAGCAGTTAGAAATCGATCTAAAATTTCTGGAAAATGTAGCAAATGCAGGTACAATCTGATTTGTGGCGGATGTAGAGTAAGTGCTTTTGGTGAAACTGGTAATTGGCTTGCTTCTGATCCCTCATGTCCCTATTGAGGTTTACAGGATCATTCCCTTTATAATACGGAAACATAACAAGTATAGTAGACCGAACCACTATTACTTCTTTAGAATAGAGATTTTAAGAAAAAGCTAAAACAAAAACTAGTGCAAAAACAGTAATTAGGATTGCTTTTTAAAGCTCTTAATGGAAATAATCCGTAAATCAAAGAGATAGATTAGTATAAACTGGCAATTCAGACGAGAAAAAGCTTTATTAGTAAATTACTAAAACATCAAATTCAAAAATCAGTAAATAAGTACTTGGTGGTAAGAACATTAGTAATGCTTATGGTTTATCTCAGAACAACCGCTTTGCGACGTAAATTCGCTAGATATCTCGTCCTCCTCCCAGAACTTTTTGCAGGAAAATTAGAATCTAGCATATATTTAATGAAAAATAGCGGCAAAAGTATGACCTTAATATTGTCAGAAATGCAACAACATAAAGGTAACATTGAAGTAAGTGTTGTTGAACCCATAAGAGAAGAAGATCTTATTCAAGACTCAGAACTTAGGAGAATGGTGTCTTGGTTAAACGGAAAACAGGAAATTCAAAAAATACTGGAAAACGAGGAAGAGGAGCTGCTTCCGAAAGAGCAAGCGCAACTATTAACACGTCTAGCAAAGAAGCGTTTCTCAGTTCAGTGGAAACTGAGATGATTACCTACCTTAAACAACTTAGCTCACTTCCATCACCTTCTATAAAAAAAGAAGACGATCCTCTTACAAAAATGCTTCAAAAATACGCGCAGAAATGGCGAGGTGTTGAAAAGTGACATTGCGTGTTATACTTGAGAATATTGGTGGAATTGGTAAGCTTGGTTT
>JBHLKP010000098.1:0-13422 GCA_048886525.1 Candidatus Hodarchaeota archaeon
AGATTTTGAAATAATGTCATTTGGAGATGTGGAATCAACAGTTGAACAAGCTGGTAAGAGATTCGCTATAATAAGGCAAATTACTCCACAGATCATGATCCCTAGTAATGGAATATTCAGGAAGGGTGTGGTTTGGTATCTTTGTAGCAGCCATTCGTCTCCCATTAACAATAAAAAGAAAAACCACTCTGTAATAATTGTAAAGATAGCAATTAAAGACAACCAGTGTAAAACAGGTAAGAAAGTTTTATTATGAAATTCTGGTCCCATAATTATTGAGTATATAGTGACTGCTAAAAAACACATTCCAAATCCAATAAATACCCATCCTGACATACCTAAGAGAAACTGAAGAGTAGGTTGATAAGGAATCCTCATATAAGGATGTATATATCCGTTTTCTGAGAAGTGATCGAAGAAAAAGACAGCTTCACCCCCTTCACCAAGAGATATTTGCATAAAAGGCATTAATCTAAGGAAAGGAATACCCACACAGGTGAAGAAAAAACTAGTGATTAGAACAATTTGCAATGAAATTCTCTTCATATTTTTTTGAAAATGTTCTTTTAAACCTGACTCCTGCAAATTATATGTAGTTGATGAAGAAACTTGTTTGTCTATCTTGAGGGGGGTAGCGGATGTGGCCCATAAAAGAGTGAAAGTCCCTGAAAGCATCAATCCCAGGAGTAAAGTGTTGGGAATCGGAGGAAGACTGATAGTTAATGCTATAATACCACCCCAATGCTCTCCCAATATGCGACAAAAGAAGATTATCCATTCTAGCCATATCACCCCTATCGTGAGGAAAGACACTTTCCGAAAAATCGAGAATACTAACCTTTGAGTTATATCGAGTTCTTGTATAAAAACCCAAATCGCCAAGATAAGCGTTAACATTCCCAAGAAAGGCATGATCCATTCTAGCCAGCTTATGACCATCCCTGGTACCCAGCTTACCTCTCCAATCCCAAAAAATGACCAATAAATAGTAGAACTAAGAGTAGAATGGTAAAATAGGATGATTTTAGGAGAACTTTCAAGAGTACCTATAGTCTGAATAAGGAATGGTAATATGTTGAAAACTGGAATAAGTACGCATGTAAAAAAGAAAAAAAGGACTAAAACTAATCTAATCATTGGATTTTTACCTTTATAAGTATCTTCCCACATCAATCATTTTTCCTCTCTATATAGTTTCAAATTAATTATTTTCTTACATATAAAGAATTAATTAATGAAATCTCAACCGAAGGAAAGATATCATTAATTCGAGTAAATCAATTCATGGAAATAGTTTTGAGTGATGGAAATTCAAATGGAGATAAGAGTACTTCAGACTCTTTATTTTCTTGTGATTTATGCAATAGATCATTTAAAACCCAAATGGGGTTGAAAATCATAAAAAAGCTAAACATAATCAATAACATTCAATATTTCTTTAATAAAAAAGTAAATATCACTTATTAGACGAATTCACTCATATGATTATATTTGAAATCTGTTGGATTTTGATAACATTTAATTTCACATAATAAACGTTTATCAGAGCAAGAAAATGGGAACGAGGATAGAGAGACGTTAAGAACCATTGGAGATTTTTTATAGCAGTCTAAAAACCATTCTCTTTTTTCATGTCTTGGAAAAATGTTAAGGAAGAATAAAATTGAACGATGAAAAGATTATCTCAGATAAGAAGGAAGATAATGATAAGAAAAGGCAGAAATTCCAATTGAAGCAACTTTCAAAAAAGATTAAAATTAAGAAGGAAATGTTCTTTGAACTGACATTTGATTGGATAATTTATTATATACTCTTTTATTTTGCCTACATTTTTCTTTATCTAGATCCAGAGTTTTTAGTTCGACTTAATCAACCAAACCTACCATTCTATCTGATTGTGACCTCGATTTCATCTTTTCTCTTGACATGCATCTTTTATTTAATTCTTAAACCCATTAAAAGAAATTTATTGGGTGAAGAAACATTAGTTAAGAATTTCATTTGGCATTTGGGTAGTTTTGGATTCGGAATACTATTTTGGTTTGCAATAGAAGGCATGACAGGGTTAGAAAATATTCAAAATTATTATATATTTTTTATTTGGTTAATTTCAGCTTACTTATATTTCTCTGGTTTTTTTACGCTAATGAAGTTTAGTTATGTTTATCTCATATCTAATATAGATTTAAAAGAAGAATTTCAGAAATTTAAGACGAAAACATCTAGAATCAAAGTTTCTATAAAAAATTTGGCATTAAAAATACCAGAATAGCCTTTTATATTGGCTATTCAGTTAGATCAGCCTATTCATTGGTCATTACATTTGCTCAAATCATTACATGTGCTATTACATTTATTTTTGCAATTGGTTTCACTGTACTTATGATGTTCTCAATTTTCAGTGATATCTTATCAGTAATCACATTACAAACATCTGAGGGGTTTATTTATACAATAGCATTAGTATTGGCTTTATTCATTATTTTTGGGATTCCTTTCTTTATCATTTCATTTTCTATCTATTTGACAATCAAGCTTTTTTCTATTGCTTTACTAAACTTATCCATGGGTATTAAGAAAAACTATTTACCAGTTATTACTACACCAGCAAATAAATATAGACTTGATGTTTTGAACGAAAAAGTAACGTCATTAAAGTATTGGAACCCTGTAATAGAGCTTTCTTTTTTCATAATTGCCTTTTATATAATTCTTTACAATGAACTTCAGTTTCCTGCAATTTTTGCCCTCTTTGGAACGCTTTTCATTGGAGTTAATACTATTGTAAATATTTGGATTTTCGAAGATTTAAGTATTAATTTAGTAGAAGAAGAAAAAACGACAACAGTATTTGGTTTTGTTAAAGAAATCAAATTTTCCAAGAATTCCATTCAATTAGCTTCAATTTTTTCAATAATCAAATTTTTCACAAAAACTCTCCAAATTGAGACAATAACAATTCCCATTATAGAAATAGAAATGCCTATGATTTCATTTCTCATGAAAATATTTGGTGGTGGTGTAATTATTATTGTTTTGCTAGGATTAGTGGGTATATTTAGCTGGAGTTATTTGTTGTTCTTAAAAAGAAAGTATCCTAAGCTTGTTAAAGATTTGGAAAAGAAAATTCCAGAAAAAACAAAGCAATTAGCAGGATTATGATTTGTAATCAATGAATGTGATAATAACTTGGAAAAAAATTTTCATTGAATCAGCATGAAGGTATAAACTATGTCAGAAAATATTGAGGATTTCGAAATACAAATCCCATACCTAGTAACACTTTCCTCTATAATATCAAATCACCAAAAAAAAGCATTAGAATTAAAGGAGTTCCTAACTTTTGATGATTTTTTATAAAATATGAGATTTGATTAAAATATCAAAAATTATTGATCTAAAGCTTCTTACTTTGAGCCTCCTGGTTTCCGTATTCTTGAAGAAAGAGCTAAACCAATGCTAAGGATAAAATTTACAATAGCAAAGAGTAAAAAATTAACATCGTCCTCCTGAACGAACATTTGATAAGAAACAAAAGATAAAGCTAAAAGTACAAATATTATCAAAATCTTGATAGATTTCATTATTTTACCCATTATGTTCCTTCCTTTTTCTTTTCAATATCAAGCCTCCTCTAATTTAATCAATTTATTCAATATTTTCTTTTTTCTTCAATTCATAAGAAATATGTATGTTTCGTATACTCAGATTAATGTTTTCACTTAGAAATTAAATTTCTTGATTGTCACCTTATATATTATCCTTTTTGAACTTCCTTTTCAATACTGGTGAAATATAACTAACCATAACCCTTCCTGAACCTCTAGTAATAGTTTTAATATAGTTTTCCTGCTCAAGAATTTCTAAAACATGCCTTACTATTAAATGAGGTATATTTAACGATTCAGAGATTAAATTACTTAAATTGCTTTTTCCAGTCAAGATGATATCAATAATTGATGCTTTTGATTGTTTATATTTTTTAAAGAACTGAGAAGCATATACTTCTAATCCATAAGTTGTAATCGAAATTGTTGAGATTCTCATTCCCAAGGCACCTCGAATTTCAATGAGTCCAAAATACTCTAGGGTTTCCAGAATGTCAATCATTTTGTCTGAATTAATGAATAATTCTTGTAAATCATCTTCGATCATTTTCAAACCGATAACATTTTCTCTATCACGTTCAATAGCACCTTTACAAATGGCTTTGAAGATCTCAACTTCATTTGAATCTAAATCACTGAATTCATCAAAATTAAATAAGGATAGATATTCCTCTGATATATTTTGACTGATTTGAATGGAAATCTGATTAGGTATCCTCTGTACTTCCTTTTCTAGATTTTCAAGGATTCTTATTTGTTTTTCAGAATCTCCTGATAGCTTTTTTATTGAATCATCCTTTTTAAAAAAACTATATATCGCAATCAATCCACTAATGAAACCAATTGAATTGAAGACAATTGTCAAGGCAATTATTTCTATTGAGTCGGGAGATAAGCCAAAAAAGGTTGGAAAATTTAAAAGAACTAAGAAGAAATCGTATATAATTACACCAATAAAAATAGTAATTCCCCATTTGAAATATCTAACAAACCTCTCCATAATGGAAATTCAAAAGTCAGCTTATTTGAATTTTTCTTAAGTTTATGGTACAAAATCGTGTTATAAAAGAAAGATATATTGAAAGATTTCCTATTATTTTGCAGAAGGATAAGACTCGTTTTGAATAAACAAACTTTCTAAAAATGAAATGTTTGATATTACATAATTAAGAGATGTGGAGAGAAATTCTATATGATGATTTTTTTGATATAAGAGAAAATTAATTCTATTAGTATTAATGTAACCTTTTCCGACAACGATTAATAGAGTTTTCTTGTGTGTAGCTAAAACAACTCATTTTCATAATTTAGTAATTAGAAATAGTTAGTTGTTTTCCTAAAAATCTGCCCTATTTTCTCTTTACTTGTATCTAGTGACGTAAAATTACCAAATGTTGTTTGTACTTAGAAAAAACTTAAAACGGAGAAAATGACCTTTTATGAAAATCGATTTACTAGTTTTGAAAAGAAAGCAGTAGAGGGATTTTTGATTATAGAGCTGATGGCAATGGGGGTAGTAGAAGGGAGATAGGAAATTTCAAATTCATTAATCAATTAATTTATGACAATACATGGGGATTTTTCATGGTATTTGGACATTAACCGTTGCAGTACTTCGTAACTATGGGAGAGGGTGATCTTCATGAAATCTCGGAGAGGAAAGACTTAAATGTGGAGAAAAGCAAGTGGTAGTCATTATGGAGAAAATAAAACTACCTCGCTTTCCACCACGGAAAGCACGAAATACATCGACTCTTATAAACTTTGTGGTACGCTGGTTAGATAAATTTCAAATCTTATTAAACCCGATCCCAAGTAGCTCGCCTTTCAACATGAAAGATAGATTGAAATTACTATTACTTACCGCTATAGATCGAACCTCAATTTCTCGCAAAGCTCGAGATCTACGAGAGCAAAACCTCCCAATTCCCTCAGGTGAAGCTACTTTAGCATGGCTAAAAACCAAATCTGTTGAAGATATAGCAGCCTCGCAACAAGCTAGTTTCTACCAATTCTTAGAGAGTCTGCCTGAGAACTTTCAGTTCGCTCGGAAACAAGGAATGGTGCTAGCGATCGATTTCCATACTGATCCTAATTATGCAAAAACCCTATCCGCTTATATCTGTAAAGGGAGGAAAAAAGCCAGTACCCACCAATTTTATCAATATATAACAGTCATTTGGTTAAATGCACCCGAACCCATCACGTTAGCGGTCCAACTTCTCCCTACAGAGCATTCGACTTTCAAGACGGTTCAGAGCCTTTTGACTCCTCTACTCACTCAAGAACGAATTGTTGGAGTACTTGCGGATGGCGGATTTTATAGTTGGGATTTAATTCAGTGGCTTATTCATAAACAAGTTTTTTTCATCATTCGAGGGCGTGTTAATAGAGGTGTTAAACCTTTGGTGCAAAAACACCAAGAAGAGTTACGTCAAAAAGGAACACATGTGGTTGTAGACTATCGACTAAATAAAGGTAATACTCGGAAACGACTTCCCGTTAAGCTCGCTCTTTGCCGGGCAGGTGATCATATTTTAGCTTTAATTGTACCTCCCACCTGTATTCTCTCAGGAGGACGGATATATGAGCTTTATCGGCAGCGTTTCACGATCGAGACCTATTATAGGCAGATACATCGTTTTCAGATTTTTAGTTGCTCCCAACACCCAGTTGTCCGATTTATTATCGTTCTTCTCGCAGTTTGGTTATGTAATTTCTGGGCCTACTTTAAAGCACCGCTTAATTTCTTAAAGTCAACTAGTCGTAGGTGTCGAGTGGATTTTGTCTATACTGCAAACGATTTTTGTGAATTTCTCCGTACCTCATGGGATCGAACGTTATTTAACGGACAAGGGGTATTTTTGAGGAGGTGATACGAAGTACTGGTTGGTTATATTCACGAATAGTTATCTTTTTATTCGAAAATGACTATAATTACTTGGTGATTTTATGAATGATGAACAGGATAAGCAGGAGGCAAGAAATGAAAAGAGGAAGAAAGTGTATACCCTTCGCTTGACTTCAGACTGAGTCAAGATATAGAGCGCTGCGACGCTAAAATTTGTCTCAAAGGGAAAATTGAACAGATTGAGGGCAGCAATCACCATAGTGCCAATCCGCTTTATATAAAAGGAAAAAAAGATTATAAAGTTATTTTCTCTTTCTCCTATACGCAAGTAGCACTCCTAGAATGAATAAAGGAAAATAGGCACCTAAAAAACTTACTGGCACTGTGGCGGTTGGTGTTGACGAAGTTGGAGAAATTGAACCAGTTGTAGAAGATGTTGTTGAAGAAATAGTTGTTGTCGACATTGTTATTTCATTTACATTATCGAATTTTCCCAACCAGCAATCCCAATAATCTAGTCCTGATCCTCCTGGATCAACAAACGCCAACGCTACAATAGCTGTACCAGAATCAGTTAAGATCATATCTACAATTCTTTCACCCTTAGTAACTTTTCCATATGTTATATACCCGCGTATGGCCCCTGAACTATCGATCCTAACTATACACATATCACCTGTTTCCTCGCTTCCACTTGCTGAATTATATGCCCCTCCAATATAGTACTCTCCTGTGGAGCTCTGTAGACATACACAGGGAGTATCATAGTAGTTACCCCCAAAGGTCGTATTCCATTCAATGTCTCCTTCAGAATCGCATTTAATAATCCAATAATCATTTCCCATTGAATAGATATTTCCAAAGGAGTAGCACGACAGTAAAAATCCCCCATCAGAGGTTTCTATCAAGTTCCTTTCCCATGCACCATACCAGTCAGTTCCTTTGTCATATGCATGTTCCCAAATAATTGTTCCATTTTCGTCTACTTTTACCACCCACACAGAAAATGCGCTATTTAAATCACTCGTTTGCTTTGATAATCCGTAGAGAAGGTAATTTCCATCAGTCAGTGGTACTAGTCCTGTTCCTTGGTCTGACCCTACCCTATGATATGTTTTATTCCATTCTTCATTTCCATTTACATCTGTTTTTATCAGCCAATAATCGGTATTCCAGGTTTCAGTTGGTAATGCAAATTTTGATTGTGTTGCTCCAGATATAAGGAATCCTCCGTCGGATGCTAAAGCAATTTGTGCTGCATAATCAGGTCCATCTTCTGGTCCGTTAAAGGTTCGATTCCATTCTTCGTTTCCATTATTATCAAGCTTAAGTACCCAGAGGTCCCATGTTGCGCGATCTGAACTTGTACTAAATAGAAATCCTGCTACAGCATAGCCTCCGTCTGAGGTAGTGACAATGCTTCTTAAGTGCCCTTGGGATCCTGTGGAGAGATGATAGCTCTTATTCCACTCCTCATTTCCATTGGAATCAACCTTCATTAGCCATGGAGTTTGAGATGCACTTCCTACAAGATACGAACCTGTAATGATATATCCACCATCTTCAGCGCGTAAAAATTGTGTTGGTCTTTCATCATTAGGTGTTTCATACACTCTCTCCCAAACTGGTTCTGTGTTAATTGAGCCATTCCTTCCTTGTATAGATGTCAAAGCAATTGACATCAGACATAAACTGCATATAATCAAACCATACTTGTAATTTCTCTTTCTTATTAACAATGTTTTCACCAATAATAATATTTGTCTCTTTCAACCAGAAATTGAAGGTTTTTAAACTTTTCTACGGTTCTTTGGTGTTCTAACATCTTGAACAAGATGTTCTGTCTTTTTGAACCTTTTTTCCCTCCTTGAAACCGCTTATTTAGATTTTTATATTTTTACTAAAGAGATATTGAAATGAATGTTTTTTATTTTAAAGTTTAGAAATCAGAATTTAAACTATTTGAAGGTAAAAGAATCTCGTTTTTTTATTTTTCTCATTCGTTTAAATTCATGGTTTCATTCTCCAAATTTTCAGTGATTCATACATAAAAATCATGGTTCCAAATATTAAGACAAATAGGAATACCCAATTACTAGGATCAAGAATGTATATATCCCCACGGATGACTAGGAAACCCAAAAAAATGACCAAACAGCAAATAAAAACAATCAAGTAGAGAGTAAACCGTGGAACAACATGATACCCTAAACGAAAATAGAAACCTAAAATTCCTGTTTTGATTTCTTCTTTAACATAATACTTATCCTGTTCGTTTTTAGCTAAAATTCCAATTGATATTAAATTATTGATATGATAGGAGACTAATCCAGGAGATGATAGATTCAAAGTTTTTTGAATTTCACGAATCCCTGCAATCCCCTCGGGGTGGGTTAGAAGAAACCAATAAATGTTTAAAGTGGTCCCTTGGAGTATTTTCTCAAGTTTTTCGGGAGATGGATCCTTGCTCATTGCTTTCCTCACATTCTTTACCAATTGTGAAAAAGCATTATAAAACGATTTTTGTTTAAAAGCTTTAACCCAACCCATTATTCTACAATTCTCCCTTTAATATACTTTGTCTTCCTAAAATTATAAATTACAATGGCAAGTGCACTAACCATCAATCCACCTATTGCTATCACAAAAAAGGGGACTAATTTGAATGTTTGAATTGGCTTAATTTGAATAAATGTAAATAAGTCATTAAAGCGGATTAAGTTTATCCGCCATTCAAGTTTGACTACTAAAAAGTGAAAAGTTGAGTTTGATTCTAAAATCTTAAGTTTTACCCATTTATTTCCCACTGAATTATATTGTAACAGGCTTAACTCCTCATGAGACATCCCCTTTAATTCTTCTATATCATAATAATACCGAAATTGGAAATTAATATTTTCAAAATTAATAGGAATTTGAATGTTTTCTTGATAGGGGAGGATATCATTCAAGTTATTACTCATTGTTATATTAACGACGAGTTTTTGTTGTAAAGGAGTCACTATGCAATCTGCTTGCGGAAAATAAATCGGATAATCTGAGATTTCAACGTTTTTATAGTGAATAATGTCAGAAACAGTTGTACTCATATAACCCCGAAGATTCTGTTCATCTAATAGGTTAATCCCAAGTCTCGAATTGACAGTAGGGTGGGAGATTGAATATTTGAAATATATCTGGTTTACCTTATTCACAAATATAAAGGAAGTAAGATTAGTTGCTATAGCAAATATATTATTGTTATAGGTTAGATAAAAATAGGGTATAGACTCTTGAATACATAGTTGTAATTGGTTGTAAAAATATTCTCTTTCTTGTCGAACGGGAGTTTGAGACCCAGCGAATAGTAGTGCATCAATAATTGAATCATTAAACATTCCTGTATTAAAAGAGCCTGAGGAATGAAGATACTCCCAATACATATCAGGATCATATTCCGCAGTTGCCCTGAAAATTAGTAGATCATATCTCCCTTCTCTCCAGAGCTTGGCCCAATCGCCTAGTTCTATCCATGGCCATATACCTATAGCTTTCAAGTACTCTCCTATAATTTCTGGATGACTATTCTCTGATCCAATTAAGCTAAGCGAGAAACGATATCCTTCCCCTCCTCTGGGATACCCCGCTTCATCTAATAGATTATTTGCTTTTGTCACATTATATGGAAATCCTTCTATTGATGCATTATGGAAATCCACCCCTGGAGGAATTAAATTAGTCATTGGTTTAGAAAATTCAGTCCTATTTGTCTTTTCTATAAAATCTTGTCTATTAATTGCATAATTTATTGCTAGTCTGACCTTTGGGTCTTTTAAATATTTATTTTGATGATTAAAAAATCCTAATTCCATGAAAGTTTTATCTTGGGTAAGATTTAAGCTCCAATAATTTTCAGTCTTCAGATCTGGGTATATTACTTCAAAGGGAAAGACGATATCAACTGAATGGTTACTAATCTCATCTGAAAAATCTTCTTTAGAAAGATGATGGATTTTTTTAAATGGTGCTAATCCTTGATAATAATATGGAAATCTAATAAAAGTAGAATTCTGAATAGTAGTATTGAAAAAATTAGAATCTAAAACATAAGGCCCTGTTCCAATTGGGGACTGTAGTTCTGACCCATTAAAACTATGGGGGGAAGCTATCTGAATAAATGAACATTGGTATATAAATGCTGCAAACGGTTCTTTTAAATGAATGGTGATCCGAAATTCACTTTTAATCTCAATAAAGTCGAATGGAATGGAATGAAAGCTAATATATGGAGCAGGAGGGACATAAGCAGGATGTTCAGGATTAAGAATTCTATCATAATTCCATTTCACACTGGAGGCATTAAACTTCGAACCATCATGAAAAATGACATTATCATGTAAATCAAATGTCCAGTGTTTCCCATCCTGGGATACAACCCATTGAGTTGCTAATGCCGGACTTAAATCACCAGTCTTATAATCGTATTGTACAAGAGCCTCATAGATCAATGAGTTACGACGGAAATCATAATTCCATCCAATTGCTATTGGATCAAACTTCGGAGGATTGGTTTCCAAATAATAACTTGGTGCCATTACTCCAATTCGTAATAGCGAAGAGATAGAATTAGATTGTCTAGGGGTGACTGTCTCTAGTTCATGTGAAGTATCATTCAAAGATGATGAATTATATGTCTCAACTTTATAATGTATATTTGGAGAAAGAAGTATGATTTGAATAAGTAAAGCTGCAATAATCATCTTCTTTTTAACCAAAATCCTATCTTCCTAAAATCTGGTCTATTGAGAGTATTTCTAAAATTTTAAGAACATTTAAGGAAAATTATTTGACTTTTATTTGATCATTTTTACTAATAAGTGGAAATTAAGAGATATGGAATAAATTGGGAAAATATAAACTGTAATATCATGAGTATTTTCTTTCTAGTTCTTTATTTAGATATTTTTTCTTCTATTTCTCTTTGTAAAGTAATTTAATACTATTTAATGAGTTTTTTAAAGCTTTCTACCAATTTTAAATGTTCAAGATGTTAGAACAACATATTATTTTTACTTGAAACCCATCTTAACATGTAATTCATTTAGAATTAGGCTAAAATCGTGTTCAGAAATCAAATCTTTCTCTGATTACACTTTTTATGCTACACACGATCAGTACTGAAAAAAAATAATATACGCAGCGGCGTTAGTTGTTCCGTATTTCTCAATTGCAAAGGGGATTAATTTTACAATACCAGCTAGAAGGGAAAATTCAGTAGATCTAGCATTTTCAGGTTTTTTCTTCTCATCTATCAAATAAAATAGTTCATTAGCATGAGTTTCAAGGGTCTGCCATTGTTTGGTGATTTTAGTGACTTTTTCTCTCATCTCCAGTGTTTTGAGTCGTTCTAGTGTATATAAAAACGGTTCCTCCTTATCACCCATTCGTATCACACTTTCGCTCTTTAAGTTGTTTGGATTACGTAAAAAAGACATTAGTTATTTATTTTTCTAGGTATCAATGTTTCAAGGGGTAATTAATCCCCAGTTAATACTGCAAGAATTGTGTCCACGTTATTAAATAGAAAAATTCCTATTGGTAATAGAAAGGAGGTAATTAAATTCCTTATTCCTGTCATTGAAAATGGCCATTCATTCTTCCTCTCAACTTCTCTAATCAATGAGATTAAATTTTGCATTGAAGTATTTTTCCAATCTTTAGTTTTATAAATCTCCTTTAAATCCTTATTTAAGTCATTTAGTACCTCAAATTTCGCTTTCTTCATCGATCTATTGAGACCAATTGTTGGGACGATGAAATACAGGATTGGAACGATAATTACAACCATTAGTACTAGTGATGAGTATAATAATGTTGCTTCTAACGCTTCAGGAGTCGTAGCTTTAGAAGGCGCAGTTGTAATCCAATAAAGGGTCGAAGAACCAAATAAAGTGATCATAAGAGATATCTTGAGTAAATAATTGGCAATAGGAGCGAATCCTAATGATCCATCACTATTAAAAACATCTGGTTTGAGATTTTTTCTTGGTAATAATAGGATAAGGATTACAGGCACGCTAATTACCCAAAACATCTCTGCAAACAAAAGTGCGGCTACTAAAAGAGTAAAGAACGCCTCCACAACTTGATGAAGGGGTACAAACCCTAATAAACTATTAATGAAGGTTAATATTGGTGGAATAAAATAAAAAACTATAAATAATAAATAAACCCCATTGTGCCAAAGAAGTCCTTCAATTTCCCCTTTCATTTTTTCTTTATCTTCTTGAAAAATATCGCTCTCCAATAACTCATGAAAGAGGGTATAATTCCAATTACTTACTATTTCAGTAATAATTAACATCAAAATGATCCCGCCATATGAGGCAAAATGATGTAAAAAATCAAAATCGGGTTGTGTTATGTCAAGAGGGTGAATTTGAATTTCAGGAATGAAAATGACCTGAAGGAATCCGTAAATTATCAGAAGAATAGTATAAAGAAGACAAATTCCTATTCCAAATGTCCAACGACCATATTTTCTTGTAATGAATTTATTTGGCATTGTACTTATCCCACCGAACTTGATATATTATCAATGTTTGCCAACTGAGAGATTTATATCATTTTCTATGGTTTATTAGTGGTAAAATAGTAATTACCTTTGTCTTCCTTCTCAGTGGTAAGCGTCTCCTCCAGTATCAATACTGTGGTTGGATTGGCACTATGGTCATTGTTGCCTTGAATCTCTTCAATATTCCTTTCGGTACCATTTTTGGTGTTGCGGCCCTCTATGTTTTGTCCCAACCTGAGGTCGAACAACTTTATACGAAGTAGTTCCCTCAATCAGTGACTTGGAAGAGTAAGGAGGGAGTGTTTCACTCTTTTTTTTCTGGATCTGATGTCGTATAACGTTGGATAAGACTTGTTTTTTACTTGGTAATCGTTGGTAGTTATTTAATTGCTGGGTCAGCTGGAGCTATT
>JBHLKP010000099.1:0-13206 GCA_048886525.1 Candidatus Hodarchaeota archaeon
AATAAGGTCTTTTCAGACACCTTTGGATTTATTTTTTAACGGAGTTCTCAATTTGGCTGATATACTCTCTCCTGAATAACAAACTATTTTAATAAACTTTTGTAATATAGTTTGTTAACAATTACGATCTATTTTTTCACGTAATTTATATACACAGGAAACACAATCAGTTTATCCAATCGTTAGTCTTTTAATTTTAGTTGAAGCCCTTTTTCGACAAGAATTGATACCTTCTTCCTTGTTGGCCCTTCTAATCTTAAAACTCACCCTTTAATCATTTTCTATTCCATAAATTTGGATAAATATATGAAGGGCCAAAATGATGAAGCAAAGCAGTTCTTTGGCTTATTTTAGAAAATAATGAAATGGTGATTAAAATATGAAAACGAAATACAGTAAAAGATTGATCTTTCTAATAAGTCTATTCATTGGGATAGTTTCTCTTACCCTCATTTCTATTATGAATAACCAATATGTGAATGCTTCTACCTCTGAAATTCAGCAACCCAGCTTTAGTACTGTAACAATGAATCTTTTTATTGAGGGAATAGATGGTGACTCGAAAATTACAGGTCGTTTATATTCAATTGATATTATCGCTTATTCCCATAGTATAAGTAATCCTTATGATCTAGCAACTGGCCAAACTACAGTAAAACAACATTCACCTCTTCGTGTCGTAAAGGAAATCGATAAAGCAACGCCTAAGCTTCTTGAAAAATGTCTTACTGGAGCTGGACTTCCTTCAGTAATATTGAAATTTTATTTTGAGCCCAATGGACTGAATTTTTATACTATTGAACTAATAAACGCCCAAGTAACCTCAGTTCAAGGATATGGTACTATAAATGCTGATAACAGGCCCATGGAAACAGTTTCATTTACTTATGAATCAATTAAATGGAAATACACGGAATATGATTCATTGGGTAATCCAGAAGGAACCATTGAATGTCAAGATACATGGCTTGAACCTCCACCTGGCTAGTGTGAATCAGAATGCGAAAAAAACAAGTACTTCTATTCTTGTTTCTCATGAATTTATGTGTTTTAAGTGTATATTCTGGATTCTCATCACCAAATATAGAGGATGTTGAAGTTTTCCAAGTTATTTTTGTTGAGGGTTATGTATCAATCACCCTAGATTATGATTTTTATAACCCTCCCAACAGAGTAAATAATGAGACTCTAGTTGTTTTTGTATTGTTCACAGATCCATCTAATGATGGTACATCTAGTATTGAGTCCGCAATTCTCTTTTTCCATACGAATTATGATGAATCATTTTATTTTTGGACAATCGATGATCCCTTCAATCTCGCTAGTTTATGGTTAAAAAACAGTGAGCTTGAGACCTATATAGCTGATGCAAGCGAATTAACATTAGTTCCTATAGAATGCTTAGTTATAAGTGATATAAATTTAGAAATTACTGTCTTAGCGAAAAAAGTGACATTAAACACTATTGATCCATCAAGTTTTGAAGTTCAGCAGATTCTATCTATTTTTTACGAAGAATTACCTATAGAGACTCCTACTACTACTTTTTCTTCAACAACAATATCTTCAGATCAAACTCACTTATCTTCAACCACAATAGACACCTCTACTAGTACCACTGAATCACAGCTCACTTCTGGTTATGGATTTTTTATAACTATAAGTGTCTTAATGATTGTGACAATCTTCACTATTAGAAAGAAGCAAGAAACTAAGAAATAAAATGTTTATCAAGTGACCACACATTGTGGTCTTATTTTTTCTTTTTTTCCATTTTAATCAGAGATGATCCTTCGAACATTAATTATTGGAACTTTTACTACTCTAAAAATTACTGTATCCCTAATTAAGACTAATTCTTTTCATTAAGCCAAATGGAGAACAGGGTTCAAAACATTGAACTATTTTATATAATTAATTCCATTCTAGATATTTTGACTGAAAACATCTTCATTTAAGGAGTATCCTTCGTATGAGTTCTTATAACAATTTTTTAAAGCCTAGTGAATCCCATCTTGTCGTAGGACGACGTAGTCATGAAAAACGATTTGAGGAAATGCTTTCTTCATTAAAAGAGGGAAAATTAAAAGAGAACATTGTAATAATTTCAGGTTCCCCGGGGATAGGGAAAACTAGTTTAATAAATGTGTTTGAAGAAATCGTACTTAACGAGATGTTAATTTTTGTTGAATGTACAGTTGGTATAGGAGAGGAAATGAATCGTGAATTTTTTCGTAATTTGTATGCTGCATTGAAACCACATCTTCAAGAAGTTAAAAAAGGTTTTTTGAAGAGATCTAAAGAAGTTAGTGTGAAATCTTTTAAACCTAGTTCTAAAATTAATGAGCTAACAACCATATTCGAAACTAATTTAAATGAACGTCCTTTAAAAAAACCAGTTGTAGTGTCAATAGACCCTATAGACCGTATTTTGGATTCTGGACAGAAATACATTATTGATGCATTAGAAGCGTTGATTAAAACTTTTCAAGAAAAATATCCAATCTTATTTATTATTGCTTGTCAAGAATATAATTTAAATGAAATTTCTGGGTTAATCCAGATAGGAGAACATTTTATTCTAGATCGCCTTGATTTCAAAGATTCTAGACTTCTTTTATCTAAAATTAGTACGGGAAAATTACGAAGTAGTAGTTATTTACGTGATGAAATAGTTAAGTTGAGTGATCGAACTCCGTTTAATTTATCTTTTTGTTCTGATGTGATCAATTGGATAGAAAATCGGATAAAGCGTGAAGGTTTAAGCGAAAGTGAGGAAAATATTAAAGATATGGCTTCACCGTTCATTAAAAATTTCGCTTTACGAGCATTTGTTAAGGAAGTTTTTCAAATAACTGAAGATGAAGATGAAGTACTGCAATTAATGTTAGGACAACCTCGTAATGTAACTTCAATTGAAATATTTAATTCAGCAAAAGTCTTAAAGCCAGTTATTGATGATTTAGAGAAAAAAGGTTTGATTTTAAAACTGGGAGGATTTTATCAATTCGTCAGCTATGCGCTTTTTGCTTCTCTTGGAGCAGGATTTTCTGCCATTGATCTCAAAACAGAGGTTGGACTTTTGCTTCAAGTATTAGAGGGAGATATTGTAATGGGTTTTGGTATAAATCCCAAGGTATTAGAAAGATTGGAACAAACTTCGTATCAATCAGAAGGTTTTGAGGATAAATCTATTCCAAATAGAACCAAATCATTATACCAAGGTGCTATTGAAAGAAAAAATCATTTTGAAGCATTTAGACTAGCCTTATTGACAGGTAGTTTCCTCAGAATGGCAAATGATATCGAAGGAAGTGCAATGTTTTTTGAGGAAGCAGCTCAAGCTTTTTATGATAATGAAAAAATGCCATATACTATTGCTTTATATAGGAAATCAATAGAGGCATATAAATTTATTCGGAAAGAGAGAAAACGAAAGGATCTCAGTCAAAGACTTGCAATGTTATATCAACAGCTTGCAGAAAGATATGAGAAGCAAGGTCAAATAATGTTAGCAAGATCTAATTATTATCATTCTACAATTTTATTTGAAAAAGCAGACGATTTTAATTCAGCTAATGTTTCAGCGAATAAAGCTATGAAAACCTATTCTTCGGATGAGAAAAGAGGGACAATATTTTTTGAAAATTTATTGAAAATTCATAAATCAAAGGAAGTAGAGCTTCCACCTGAAGCCTAAAAGTGAGTGAGAATCATGACAACTGAACAAGATAATAAAGTATCAAGAATAAAGGATATACAAAAAAAGATTGAGAGTGAAAATTCACAGATTCAACAACGTATATTGAACTTCCAAAATGAGAGTAAAAGATATACAGAAGCTTTCAGTACTGAAATTAATCAGTCTAAGAAAAAGCTGATAGATGAAATCAATTCACTGTTGAATGTTATTGATACAACCACACGTGAATTCGAGAAATATAAGAAAAAAACTTTACTTTCTGATAAAGACGCTTTGAACACTCGTTTAGATAATTTGCTCGGAGAAATCACTTCAGGTGTTGAACGCCTTCAAAATGAAATAGTAGATCTATCCACAAAACAGGAAAGTGAGATTTCTACTATTTATTCACAAATGGCTGGAAAAGTAAATATAGGATTAAGTGACATATATTCAGCTCAACGAAAAGAGATCACTAATTTTGAAAAAGAAATTTCTTCACGTCTTGAGAAAATCCAAAGGGAAATTATAAGTACAGTAGAAAGTGAAAACGCAAATCAACGTGAAATGACTGAAAATATTACTTCAGCTCTATTTGAATCTCTCACAGAATTTAAAACTAAAATTCATGACTTTAGTGATAGTAAAGAAGTAAATGTTGATTCTATATTTGCTGGTACCATGTCTGATTCTGTTAGTCGTTTAGAATTGGCTAAAGAGGATTTATTAGCGGCAATAGATGGAGCAATGAGGCAATTAGAGAAAAATTTTACTTATCAAAAATCACAGAATGAAGAAATGCTAAAATCAATCCAAGAAGCGATTAGTAAAGGAAGATCTGATGTAAAAGATCGAATAGAAAAGCAACGTTCTGATCTAGTTGAGGAATGGAAAATTCTCCAAGATGAACAAATTAAATCACTTACTATAGGTAAAGAAAAAGCTAGTGAAAACTTTCAGGAAGCATTAGAGACAAATGAATCATTTCAAACGAATTTGGTGTCAGAAGTTGAAACAAATTTTAAAACAAGCCTTTATAACGAGATTGATAATATTACGCTCTCATTCACAAAATATCAAGACTCAATAATTAATCAAATAGATGCTCTCATTAGTAGATTAACCAGTACAAGAGATGAAATGAGAAAATCACTTGATAATCTATTAATAAGCAATTTGAATAAGATTGGTGGGCTTGGAAGGCAATTCGAACAACAACTAACAGATACACTTTCTCAGATTTCTATAGAATATAGGAAAAGTCGTGAAATTATTAATTCTAATCTATTGAAAATTACTAGTGACCATTTCAATGCTCTCAGTTCTTCTCTAGACAATTATAAAGAAAAAACTAGTACTAAATTGGTCAAAACAGCAGCTGATCTTGATGTTAGTTTAATGGATTTTTTTGATAACGCTCAAACTGACATTAAAGAAGTAATAACGAAAAATAATGCCAGTCTTGATAAACTAGTTAAAACACAGAATGAAGCTTTCAGAAATCTACAATCTGGCCAAGAGAAGAATATTGATATTACTCTAACAGATATTAAGAATTCACTCAGATCACGACAAAGTGAGTTGATAACCTCCATAAGTAGTATTGCACCAGCAGCAGAAAATCATGTCGAAAACAATCGTGAATTAATAGAGGAGAAAAGAAATGAAATTACCTCCTCAAGCACTGCTGCATTTGATGAGCTTAGTAAACAGATATCTACCATTGAACGTGATGGAATAAGTAGTATTCAGAGTATCATTAATGATACTCACCAAAAACTTGATAATAACATAAAAGCAAGCGAAAAATCTACAAAAAATCTAATCGAAGGTTTAGAGGATAATCATAAAAATACTATAGCGAAATTTAGGGGAAATGTGACTCAGGAGTTAAATAAAAATCAAGAAGTCTTAGATAAGTATCGTACGACTCTCAAAGATAAATTTAGTCAATTCTTTGACAATCAACAAGAATCTCTTGATCACTTCTTAGATGTTAACCGTTCACGAAGAGAAACTGTTGATAATGTCAGACGTGAGATAGATGTGAAATTTGAAGACTTAAGCACTGGAATGGATACTGCAAATGAAACGCTAAATGTTAACGTCAATACCAACACTCAGAATGTTACAACAAGTGTTAAGAAAATTTTAAAAACTGTTGATGATGTCGTTAAATCGATTAAATGATTTTGTCAAAATAAATTATTAATTAAAGGGATTAAATTGAAATGAAGAGTATAAAAGGAATTATCTTTGATATAAAAAAATATGCTCTTCATGACGGACCTGGAATTCGATCTACGGTTTTTTTTAAAGGTTGTCCATTAAAATGTTGGTGGTGTCATAATCCAGAAGGGATTAACCCTGAACCTGAGCCTTTTTTAAAAAACCCAGGGAATTTTAACTCTTTAAACTCTAAGGACACCATTGTTGGAAGAGAAGTGACCGTTGATGATGTTATAGATAAAATTAGGAAAGATTGGATTTTTTACGAACAATCTAATGGAGGTGTAACTATTTCAGGTGGGGAACCATTGATGCAACCAAAATTCCTACTTTCTTTGCTTCAGAAATGTCATCAAGTTCTAGATAGTGCAACCACATTAGATACAAGTGGTTATGCTTCATGGAAAACAATAGAATCCATCTTAGAGTATGTTGATCTTTTTTTATATGATATTAAGATTTTTGATGACAAGAATCATAAAAAGTATACAGGTGTTTCAAATAATCAAATAATATTAAACGCAGAAGCCCTCGATAAACAGGCTAATAACATTATTATTCGTTTTCCAGTTATTCCAGGAATAACTGATACTTCCACTAATATAGAACAAATATGCATATGGTTACAAGAACGCTCTAAAATTGATGAAATTCATCTCTTGCCATATCATGAGATAGCTAAGGTTAAATATGAGAGATTAAGACTAAAATATTGCCTTGGTGATCTTAAACCTCCTTCAGATGACCATATGAAAAAGATATATGATATATTCAAGAGTATTGGATTTAAGGTAAAAATTGGAGGTTAAAATTTGGTACCATTATCAACAAGGATCACTCAGTTAAGAGAACAGAGTAAAAATGCATTTCCAACTCTTGATCCTGAAAGAGCCCTGTTAATAACACAATTTTATAAAGAAGAATTATTCAAGGGTGGATCTATTCCTATAAAACGTGCTCTAGCTTTTAAATATATTTTAGAGAATAAAATTTTATGTTTGAACCCAGGAGAATTAATTGTTGGTGAAAAGGGATCACAACCTAAAGCAAGTCCAACATATCCCGAATTGTGTATTCACACCTCAAAAGATCTCAATATTCTGGATACTCGCGAAAAAATCTCTTTCAAGGTAAATAACGAAACTAAAGAACTCTATGAAGATGTTATAAGACCTTATTGGACTGGTAGATCTATGCGTGAAAAGATTTTTGATTATATGTCAGAAAATTGGAAAGATGCTTACGATGCTGGTATTTTCACAGAGTTCCAAGAACAAAGGGCTCCTGGACACACAGTTCTGGGTGATAAAATTTACAAGAAAGGATTTTTCAATATTATAAAGGATATACAAGATTCTATTAAGAAATTAGACTTCTACAAAGATCCAGAAGCATTTGATAAACTAGAAGAACTGAAAGCAATGGTAATTGCGGCCAATGCATTAATTCTGTTTGCTGAACGTTATTCTACATTACTTCTTAAAACCGCTGAAGAAGAAACGGATGAAATACGTAAAAAAGAGCTGTTAAAAATGGTAAATATCTGCAAGCATGTTCCCGCAAATCCTCCGAGAACATTTTGGGAAGCTTTGCAGTATTATTGGTTTGTACATCTTGGAGTAACAATAGAACTTAATACATGGGATTCTTTTAATCCTGGAAGGCTAGATCAGCATTTAAATCCCTTCTATCAAAAAGAATTGAAGGAAGGTACTTTAACAAAGGAAAAAGCAAAAGAATTACTTCAATCCTTCTGGATTAAATTCAATAATCAACCAGCTCCACCTAAAGTAGGAGTAACAGCACAAGAAAGTTCAACTTATACAGACTTCTGTACAATAAACATTGGTGGAGTAAAAGCTGATGGATCGGATGCTAGCAATGATCTTTCATATCTACTTCTAGATGTAATAGAAGAAATGAGGCTATTACAACCAAGTTCAATGGTACAATTGAGTAAAAAGAATCCAAACCGTTTTATCAAAAGAGCTCTTAAAATTATAAAAACAGGATACGGCCAACCTTCAATATTCAACACTGAATCTATCATTCAAGAATTGATAAGGCAAGGGAAATCACTGATTGACTCTCGAAAAGGAGGTGCAAGTGGATGTGTTGAGACGGGAGCTTTTGGAACAGAATGTTACATTCTAACAGGATATTTTAACATTGTAAAGGTATTAGAAATTACTCTGCACAATGGAATCGATCCACGTACAGGAAAACAAATTGGGATAACCACAGGCGACCCATCATCTTTTGATTCCTTCGATCAATTATACAAGGCATTTGAAAATCAGTTAAATCATTTTATAGATATTAAAATACAAGGAAATAACATTATTGAACGATTATACGCGAAATATATGCCTTCTCCTTTCCTATCACTACTTATTGATGATTGTATCTTAAATGGTAAAGATTATAATGCAGGTGGAGCTCGCTATAATACTTCCTATATCCAAGGTGTTGGAATGGGTAGTATAACTGATAATTTGTCATCTATAAAGTATAATGTTTATGATAAAAAGAAATTTAAAATTGATAAACTCCTTCGGATATTAAGGAATAACTTTGAGGGTTTTGAAGCAATTAGGGAAATGATACTTTTAAATACTCCAAAATACGGTAATGATGATGATTATGCTGACGATTTGGCTATAAGGGTGTTTGAAAGTTATTATAATGCAGTAAATGGACGGCCAAATACTAAAGGAGGACATTATCGGATTAATCTTCTACCAACAACAGTTCATGTGTACTTCGGTTCAGTAATTGGTGCGACACCAGACGGGAGAAAAAAGGCGGAACCTCTTTCAGAGGGAATTTCACCAGTTCAAGGCGCGGATAAACTTGGTCCTACAGCCGTTATCAAATCAGCTTCAAAAATAGATCATCTAAGAACAGGTGGTACTCTTTTAAACCAGAAATTTACTCCACAGCTATTATCAACGGAAGAGGGAATTGAAAAATTAATGCATCTTATACGAGCATATTTCCGTCTCGATGGACATCACATTCAATTTAATGTTGTTTCAGCAGCTACATTAAGGCTGGCCCAGCAAAAACCTGAACAATATAGGAATCTGATTGTACGAGTAGCTGGTTATTCTGACTATTTTGTTAATCTTACCACCGAACTGCAGGATGAAATTATAAAACGAACCGAACACATGCAATACTAAGATTCGGTTGGATATCTATACAAAACGTAAATTCAAAAAATAGAATTACGAAACTTACATCCTTTTATTATATCTAGATAATAATGAAAAATGTCTTGTCACCAATAAATCGCGTAATCCAAAAGAGAGAATACCAAGAATCAATACTTAGAAGATTGAAAGAGAATTTTCATCATAGCCCAAGACGTCATACTATTGCCGAAGTAGACACAGGACTTGGGAAGCGAGTTCTTACATATTTATTAATTAAAGAAGTGCTTCAAGATCAGAAAATCCTTCTTCTTTTACATTCTACAAGTTCTTACGCAGAAACAATGCACTATTTTAAGCAAGAATATGGAGGTTTTGAAAATGAACAAATTTTCCAAGGAATTTCTTCACGCACACCAACTTGGTTGAGGGAGAAAATATTAAAAAATAAAGAGGCTCGAATTATAGCTACAACACCCCAAACTTTTGCAAATACATTCAAAAGAATTAAACCTCCTCCTAAATTTGATGTATTAATAGTTAATGAAATTGATAAAATCGTACGACGTCAAGGAGACGAGCGACTTCTAATTTATCCTTATAATACACTTATACCTCATTTCATCTCTCAGGGAACATGGATTATAGGAATGACTGGGACGTTACGGGATTCTCATGTGTTCTACAATAGCAAGAAAGATAAGATTGAGGTCCAACATGAGTTAATTTCCCTTGATAAACGAATTCCTAATCTTTATGTTATTCGAATGGATACTTTAATAGAAAATACAGATATTATGGACTATATAGAAGATTCAATATCGTATATTCAGATGTATCCTGTTGAAGCAAACCCTGAATTACAACAAGTACTTGAGATGATAGATCAAGCAATTAATGAAATTAGAACTAATATTTTAGAAGAAACAAAGGAGAAAAATCCATCCTTGATTGAAGCTATACCATCTAATCAGCTAGCATTAGTATCTAGCATGTTAAAATCTGATTCTGGAGAGGTAGAGAGGTATCAAGGACTGCTTCTAATTCGTAAATATTGTACTGCAATGCAAACAAAGAAATACCGCAGATTCTTATATCGATTGAAGAAATATGGAATAACTAAAGATCTGATTAGGTCATTACCAGATCAGAATGCTAAAACAGAGGCTATTATAGAAATTATTCAGAAACAACCAAGAAATTCAAAATTCGTTGTTCTTTGTTCCTTTCTAGACTCTGCAAATGAGATCACTGTTTCTATTCAAGCTTCAGGAATAAAATCTTTTTTAATTACTGGTCAAGTGAAAAATAAAGGCATTATACTAAAAGAATTCAAAAAATATAAAGGAGAAGCAGCATTGGTTATGACAAGTGTTGGGGAAAGAGATATTGATCTTCCTCAAGCAAATCTTCTTATAGTTTATGATAGCATCAATACTACGAAGACTATGTATCAAAGAATGAAAAGAACAAGAGGAGGGCTTGTTCTATGCCTATATTATAAAAATACCTTTGAAGAAAGAAAAGTAAGTAGATTACTTCGTGATATTAGTAAACGTTATCCATGGTCTTCTGTTATTGAGTAATATAACCCTTCTGCTGGAATTTTTTATGAAAGAAACTAAAGAATGGTCAATTCAAGGATTTGATGAGGAAATAGAAATTATAATAGATGAAATATTAATGAAAGAAGAAATTAGTTATTGGTTTCGTTTTAGGACTATATCATGGTATAGGATACGGCGAATAAAGGGATTAAATCCAATAAAAACAATTGAAAGAGCTTTAAAAGAACAAAATATAGAAGCAAAGGTATGGAAAAAAAACCAATTAAAGTCAAGTACTTCAATTTGGGTAATTGAACCCAAAAAGAAGGAAACTTAGTATGCAGAAAATAACGCATTGTTTCAGCACTATATCCAAATTAGAATACTTATTCAAGATAAACTTGATGAGCTAAAAGAAAAAATATAAGAAGAATCCACCAGTAAACAATCCAATCACAATAAAACTACCAAAAAGGGAAATCCAGATTTTTGGGTTCCAAGCTAGTACCTTAGCACCATCCAATACCCCTATCGGTAATAGGTTAAACGTACCCAAGAAAGTATTTATCCAAATACCTACTTCACCAATAGTAAATAGTAATATGGCTAAATCGATTGCACCCTCTATTAGAAAGAAAGCAAGCCCCTGAACACCAAGAAAAAATCCGACTAAGATCAAATTAGAAATAGGACCAGCTGCTGATACTCTGCCGCGGATACCTTGGGATGCTGTTGCTTCACCCCACCAATAAACAGCTCCTATAGCTATTATAGGAAACCCAATTATAATTCCGATTAGCGTTATCATCAATCCTTGTTGACTAATTCTAAAGTAGGCTTTAGCTCCATATTTAATCGCTGTGAATTTATGCATTAATTCATGTGTAAAGAAACTTATTCCGTATGCAAAGAGGGTTAGAAATATTTCTGTCGGGATTTTTCCCTCTGAAATTAATGTATTGAGCAAATCTCTTCTGATAAGAAGAATAACAGCACTTGTTATGACCCATGCAATACCCAGTTCTGAAATCTCATGAATAGAAAGATGAAGTCTGTCCAGAATGCTTTTTTTTGTATATTCTTTTTCTATTATTTCCTTCCAATCATCTGGTTGTCCTTTCAATTTATTTCCTCCTTGCAGGAATGTTCTCCTGGCAAAAAATGTTTTCCACAAAGAATTTGACCACATTTTCCGCATCTAAATGGTTTGTAGACTTCCCTTCCACAACTACTACAAAATCCTCTCTCTGGAATTTCTTCGCTAGAGATATTAGAGGCCTTCTGAGAGTATGGTATTGCCTTAAATTTCGTTAAATCGGGAGAAATCTCATAGTCAGCTTGAATTCCTTTGATTCGTTCTGGAGAATAGAGTAGAATATAAAAAATTATTCCAATGACGAATATGAAGATACCAAAAGTAGTTAATAAAGCTCCAAGAATTAATGGAGAGAAATCATAATAAACGTATAAAATCAGAGGAGAACCTGGTATTAGAAAAAAAGAAATTAAACAAATTAAACCAATAACAGCAAAACCTGTTAGAAATTTTGAATGGAGGTTCATTCATATTCACCCGTGATCAAGATTTAAGTGTGGGAATTTTTCTAATATTTCAGAAAGAGAAGAGATTACTTCAACACCATTAATAATTTTTTCAAAATTACGTTGATTAAACATACCAATTTTTCCTATAAAGCTAATATTGTTATTCTTAGCTCGTCTTGCATCATGAAGAGAATCCCCAATGAATACAATATTAGAATTTTCAAATCCATACCTTTTCATTACATAATTAAAGTGATCAGTTCCTTTTTCAAAGCCGGGTTTCCATCCTAGAACATCATCAACTAGATTAATTCTGTTTTTCTCAAGATAATCCTGTATTATTTTATCAATTGTTCCGCTTGAAATACCTAATTTATATCCTCTCTCTTTAAGCTTTGTTAGCACATCTAAAGAATCGACATATAATTTTTGTTCATAAATTCTGTTAATTTTCATTTTTTCAAATTTCTTTACAATTATTGAGTTCAATTCTTGTTTATCAGGAGCAATTATTTCCATCTGCTGAACAAAAGGTAAACCTGTTGTTTCACGATAATATTGAGTTGCCTCTGTTCTTGAGTACCCATAATATTCCATTAAAAGTAAAACTGCATTGCTTTCCAAGAATGTCATTGAATCAACAATTGTTCCATCGAAATCAAACATGATATATTTTATTTGCTTTCTACCCATTTTTTCTCGTACTCGTTCTCTCTATACCACTTTTCTTGTTTTACTCTCTCACAAATTTTTAAACACTTTTCACTTTTTGATAAGTGCCATTTCAAAGCCTTATTCAATTATTATTAAAAACCTCGTATCGAAAAACATTCTTATATATAATTTAAATTCCCTTTTCCTATATTCCCTTCTACTAAAGAGAAAACTTTAACTAGTAAATTTCTGGCAATAATTCAAGCTTTATAAAATCATTCTAAAATCTTGATAAGCTTAATAAATCGCATTTCCCTTCATTAATTTATAAAAAAACACATCCCTGAGAAGATCGTAATTGCGAACATATGATAATCTAATTACATGGTTTTTA
>JBHLKP010000100.1:0-13158 GCA_048886525.1 Candidatus Hodarchaeota archaeon
AGAGTATTATTAGGGATTTATATCCCCTATAACTTAATTATACGAAGTAGGATTGATGAAAATATTCTCTGGAAAGCACCAAATTGCAGTATTTATTGTTATATTCCTGAACTGCCTAATAATTAGTCTAGAGTCAAATTATCTGCCTTCAGCTTCAGAATCTTTAGTCCTTAACTCAACTAATAGGATACTTTCGAATAATCAGACAGGTATCTTAATAAATGGGATTGCAGAATTTGGAATATTTACAAATGAATCCTCCTCACATACTTGGATAATTCCAGATGTCTCAGAGGAACAACCTATCTTTTTTAGTATTACACCTAAAAGCTTGGTCAATGTAACTGTATATAATCCTTCGGGAGTTCCAACTGGCTTTGATATAGAAGACCATAATACTGAATTCTTAGGTTCATGGATTGCACCAATCGGTGGTAATTGGAATATTGAAGTTAATGATACACAGACTCAGAGAACAGAGAATGCAACTTACAAAATAATGGCTAGCATTCCAGAAACTGGATACAATGAAGAATCAGCAGTTGAATTAAATGAATCCGATAAGATAGCAAATTTTACGATTGCCCATGACGTGCATTATTGGAAAGTTTCATTAGAGCACAATCAAAATGGAACACTTTTTTTAAAAGAAACCACACCAAATACACTTGAAAAAGCTCAAATCAAAATCTATCGTCCAGGATATTTTCACAATCCAGAGCTACCTGAAACCCTAATCGATCCATTCGAAGGATTATTTACTTATTCTTGGAATGCTTTTTACGATGATGTCTTTTTTATCATCATCAAACACAACCCTGAAATTATTTCTCCTTTAGGAACATATAATATTACTTTCAACGCGGAGAAAAACTTTTATAGCTTCGAAACTGCAGGAACTATTCCATTTAACCAAACTGTACCTTATCGGATAAATAAAGGATTTTCACCTGTAAAGAAATATTATTTTAAATTTCACGTAAATGAAAGTCGGGTTACAGTGTTCATTCGCATATTTGGCCCTAATTCCTCTGAAGCAAATATACTAGAAGGAGCTACAGTAGAAATATTTGACGGTGGGAAGCAAAAGCGAATCACAGATCCTCTGACCGAAGGAGCACAGGATGTTGACAAATATTTCTTTATTAAATTGATCAATATAGAGGCTGACACATATTATCTTGTTTTAAATCCTCTTTCTAATACTGTTGGGTTGTTTTATATTCATTTTGAATATTCATTACCAACACCTTTCAGTTGGAATCCTATTTCAATGATATTAAGTATAGTAATCGTCCTAGTAATGCCAGTCTATCTAATTTATCTGGATTTGAGAGGAAGATGGTTTCAGACAAATCAATGGTCTTTACCAATTTCATTAAAAAATTCATATGAATTAATTAAACATAGTTTACGTGGAATATTTAATGTTACAGAGATTCCAGATGATTCAATCCTAATTAGAGTAGCTAGTATCCCATTTAGGACATATTTGTTATTGAATTTCATAGAATCCTCTGATAATGAAACCCTAGTTTTTTCAAAACGGATTAGAAGAAGAATTGAGTGGATTATCTATTTTCTTATAGCCTTATTCATCTATGATGCTTTAAATGTTATACTTTTTCTTCTATCTTCTGGATTTGTCCATTTACTACCAATTTATGTACCCAATTTGACTGATTTGGTATTTTTCCTATCCATTCCGACCGTTATTCTTGTTATTGGGGTCCTTTTTGTAAATGTTTCAGCTTATATCAGCTATACTCAGATAATTAGCAGAGTAAATTATATTGTTCAAAATTATCATGAAGTATCCGATAATGATCTATATTCTAAAGGTATTGATCCTCTTCAAGCTGCTAAAACAATCAATTATGTTCGTGTTTTGTGGAACCAGGCAAAAAATTCTTTTAAAGAGAATAATTTCGAGCTTTTTGTAATAAAAGCTGATGCGGCTGTAAAGAACTTATTATCGACGCGATATTTGCAGATAGTATCGGGAAATGCATATTCCAAGCCTGAATTTCAAGTACAGGTTAATGAACTCAGGAAAAGGGGATATGACCTTCCCAGTGATAAGAAAATTTCTCATTTTCGAAATTTAAGAAATAGGATTGTCCATTCCTCAGTAACTTTGGACGAAAAAGAATCTGTTGATTGTTTTGCCTTTTATTCAACCTTCATCAACCGTTTGGGATTAAGACCAACATAAGATATATTCAATATTGTACCTATAAGAACCTCTTATGTAATAAATTGCATAATAAGTAATATTTTACTTATTTTGCAGTGATCAAAAGCTTATTTAACCAACCTAATTGTTTATTTTATACGGAAGTTTTTCAGCATGACTGAGACCGTTCTAAAAGAAATTGAATGGCCAGACTCCTGTAAAAAAGTTTTTAATGTAATTATTGAGGAAGGTCGGCCCTTAAGTTCTAAAGAGATCGTCTCAAGGGTTTCCTGTTCAACTCGCTCAGTTAGATATGCATTAAAAAGACTTTTAGATGATAATTTTGTTGAAAGACACCCGTGTTTAGATGATATGAGACAAACGCTTTATTGCGCGAATGTGGACAGACTAAAAGCTGAAATGATAACACTAAGAGGAATTCAATAATTTTCGAAGTTTCGGAATAACACAGATCGATTCATTGAATCCAAATTGAAGATATAAGTACCAGTCTTACATTCCACCTAATTTTAATGAACATTTCGAAAGTCTATGATCCCCATCAATGTATATATTTCCTCTTATTATGTGTCCTTCGAAATGTGATTGATCTAAGGCAAACCGAACTCGTATACCATATTGAAATATCTCTCCCTCAACCAAATTACTGATAAATTTCTCTGTAGTACCTTCGTATATTTCAACTCCTTCTGGAAGTTCTAAAGCTATTTTTACATTTTGTATTCCAGTTTTTCCAATGTTTTCGGCATAAATAGTTAATAGATATTCCATATCCTCCTCAATGATCTCTGACTCCATTGAAATTCTTACAGCTGGAGCGGCATCATCAATTTCTATAGTAATAATCTTTGATAAAGACGGATATTCTCCCTGTTCTGAAGGGATAGAATAATCTAAAGAAAGTGGACCTAGTAGCCATTCTCCAGGTAAATTAGGTATTAAGGAGTATATTATTGTATAATTCTCCCCTGCGCTTAAATTTAATGGAAGTTCAGGCATTGTTGTATTTATAATTCGACCTCTTGTTCCCGTCTTTAGATTAATTTTCTTTATAGATATGGGTGCATGTGCTGTTATTGTTGCTTCTAAACCAAATTCTGTTCCTTTCCTAGGATTCTCAGACTGATTTTCTACTTTCAAATTTATTTCACATAAAGAGCATCTTTGCATAACATATTCTGCATCTTCTAAAATAGTATTAAATTCCTCTGGAAGATCCATATGGGGTAATTTTTCTCTATTTTCAAAAGTACTCCTTAAATGAATAAGTTCCCAAATCTTCTCTGTGGTCTGTGAATATTGATCAGGGGAATCGAATTTTATTCTTTTATAGTATGACATAAGTTTATCAAATCTTTTTTGAGAAAGAAATATTAGGAATTTGATCAAGTGTAGTTTATTTTGTGGTATTACAGGTTTTTCACATAATCGTCCTATTTGAAGCGTTTTATCAATATCAGGTAAAATTTTCCGTGGTTTTTGACCAGTTTGTAGTTTCGTACAAATTGTTCGAAAATAAAGTGCTTGAGCAGTTTCATATTTCTCTGCATACTCAGCAGAAATGGCCGCATTATCAATCGAAATAACCCTCATCTCGGCGTCATTGAACTTAGTATATGATTTCTCAAATAATTGGGCCGCCTTTATGTAATCACCTTGATCAAAAGCTTTTCGGCCTTTTGAAAATATATCCTGAGGATCTTTGATAAATATCTTCTTTAAGAATGACATTCTGCTATCGAAACTCCAAAAGATTGTTAATTGACTTTTCTCAACTGAGAAGAGTCTATTATCCACTATTTTTGAAAGTTTGAAGAGAAAGAAATTAAGCTTTTGAACAGAAAAATTAAGAAAAATTGAGTTTCTTTATCTCTAGGAATCGGCTAGGAAGGTCGAATTAAATTTATTAGCTCCTTTTCCCTTTCTTTTAGTACTTCAATAATTTTCTGCTTAAGTATTTCGGGATTAGCTGATTCAGCTTTTCCAATTTCATAAACTCGGCGTGATAGTTCCATATCACCTAAAACATATTCTATCCATAAGGCAAGATCGGATCGAACCACAGGACCATCGAGAGGACGTGGTTCAAAAATATCTTGAGTTGTTTCGCGGAAAATGTGAAACTGTGCAATAGTTGCTGGAATTTCAGGTAATGTAGAGATTAATTCAGAAAGATTAGTTGTTATTGCAATAATTTTTCCGTTATTACCATAGAATCGAAATGAATCCTCTGGCCTACATTTCCTAAGAGCATCCTTTGCAAAAGTATTAATTATATTTTTTCCAACCACATTTGCCACTTTCTTTCTTTCTATTACTTCATTCTTTAGCAAATGAAGAAGAAAAAAATAGATTCTTAAAGGTTTCCTTATTCTATTACGTTAAAATGTCTATTAGAGACCTCTATGACATTTATATGCTGTGAATATATTTTTTTAAATAATAAATGCCATAAAAAATGCAAAGAATAGCTTTTCCTGGCTAAGTAATACAATAAAAAATTATATTTCAGTGAATTCTTTTTTAAAGTTTTTATCTTAAAATTTATATTGTTTTAAGGACTCAAATTTATATAGGAATAGAATTCGGAAGATTAATTATTGCTATAGTACTTGCATTCAAGCAAAAGATCAAAAAGGTAAAAAACAGGAAAAGAGTAATGAATACTAAGAGCTTTGTTTTTATCTCGATAAACATTGAAAAGAAGGAAATAGATCAATGACCCCTATCCGACAAATAGAATGGGAAATAGCCAAGGGGAAGGTTTTAGAGAACCAGAAAAATGCAGAACTCGCCCAAATGTATGGTATAACTTACGAAAATAATGTTTCTCGCATTTATTCAAGGTTTATTGAGAAGATAGAACAAACTGAGAAAGATTTAGTACGAGCAATCGAACTGGGATTATATGAGCCCACTTGGCTCGAGATCAAGAAGGAACCTTGGGGTAGCGACGTAAGAAACGATCAAGTGTATTTGAAAAGGCAGAAAGAAAGTACTAAACATTAAATTCCTAAAATGCTTTTGATCTCAGTCTTTTTTTGATATAGCAGACTATTTAAAGCAGAAACTGCTTTTGCTTTTCCTAAAATAGTACAAATGGGGTAAGCGGGGTCAGAAAGGACATAAGCTAAGTTTCGTTGTCTAGCAATTATTTCAGGGATGACCGGTACTCTAATTGAATGCGAGGAATAGATAGGGAATTTAAAAGCAATATTAGATTGTAGTTTCGGTGAAATTTCAGCGCTTTTTGTTTCTAATAGATATTGAACAATACTTCTAGCATTTTTCCTATCCCATAAATCTATATTTTCATCTGGTAAGATATTACAATAGATTGGGATAATTTTATCATCAACAAATCCAAAATAAATAGAGATTATACCAAATAATTCTAAGACATTAATTATTTCGCTAAAGAAAGAGACTATAGTTTGAAGAGATAAATTTCCTGGAAAAGAAAATGGTAAGAAAGCATTTTTTTCAAGAAAACTGGAAAAGAAATCATGATTTAATGGGGATGAGAGAGATTGGATTCCAATAAAGTTGATTGAATAAGAAGAACTTATGAAGAATATACAATGAACATTAGAAAAAGGAAGATAAAAACCATATTCATTGAAGTTTGAAGCCAATAATAACTGTTCTTGAGATAGAAAAAAGTCTGTTTTGTGCTCTGATACAAAGAAAAAGGGATATGAAATGGAGGATGAATCAGATAAGTCAGAAAACCGAATCGGCTGAGGAAACATTTCAGGAAAATTGGACTTCAGATTCATTAAAAATGCATACGACGTTTTTATTTTCTCAAGTGAACGACATCTAAAAGTCTTAATTGGGACTTCTTTTGATAACTGGCGAATATATTGAGGTTTTATCTGAAAGGGTGGTAATGGTATTAATAAATCAAATTCAACTTCTTCTAACAATATTAGAGTCAGTTCATAAAGAAGATCAATGAGAGGACGTCTTTTATGGCGAAGAATGGGTTTATTAGGAGACTGTTTCTCGACTGAAAAAGTCCAGTCTGAAAAAATACGTGTATCAAGATTTCCTAAAATATCTACGGCACCTATTGATGGTTTTAAAGTACCTAGTTTGACAGTTTTAAGTAATCGTGCAATAGGCCCAACTTCTCTCCCTGTGACTAAAATTCTTTTTGGAAGTGGTTTTGATGACATGAAAAGACCCAGAATATTAGAATAATTCTACTTTAAATTTTAATACTCAATTGAAGAAATACCTCCATTTTTAAAGACTCTTACTAAATACAAATGATGAAAAAAAAAAGAGGAAAACGATCTTTAAAATAATGCATAAGGAGAAAATAAGGTGTATTCTGAAAGACGACAGCCGCAAGATCGGAAACGGTTTTTGTATCTAACCACAATAATTGATTATCTAAAAACAAATAGTCATCGAATAGCTCATCATGCTTTGTCACGCACTAGTGCACCATTGGCTTCTCGAGGTGATATAAAACCCTTACTCCCATTAATTAATGGAGAAATCGCGGATATTATAACTCTTGATATAAGTAGCAAGAAAACTTTTGTGAAGTGTATGCATTTTGATGATCTAGTTGCGCATTTCGCAGGTGATATTGCGCTTAACGATAGCTTGGTTAAAATTCAGGAGGAGGGTATAGACGATATTCATTTTATTTTTGCTACCAATGGAATATTGACTCCAAAATTGTTAGAAATCGATTATATTAATCAATATCCTAAAATATCACAGATTTCGTTCCTAGAAGTTCGTTTTGACCCAGATGCCATTCATAAAATCGAAAATCCAAATATTTATCTACGAAAAATAGTTGGACAAGTACGAGAAATTGGCATTAACTTTAATGAAATCCCTGATGGAAACTGCGAATGTGGAGGTAAAATGATGCTGGGAACTTATAAAATTAGTTACTGGGGCAAAAGTAAAAAGTTAGAATACTCAATTTGTGATAATTGTGGGATTCAACAAGAAAGTGATGAAAATGCTGGACAAGTTATGTCATTTATGCAAGGTTTAGCCGCAGAGTGAGATCATATTAGCAATTAAGCGTTTCATGCAAGCAATATATAATACAATATTCAACTCACTTCTTTAATCTCATTATTCAATTTTTGTCGAAATTTTAAGAATTAAAAAAGCATAAAATGCTTCCAGATGTTCAAAGAACCCGACAAAAAACGTTTTCCTGCGTTCCTAATTTAAGTTAATTTAATCAAATAAAGTGAAATAAATGCATAGCTAAAAATAATGTACTCATTACATCGAAGTTTGAAGAAGTGAAATAGAGATGTAAAGAGTGAAAAAACAAGTATTAGGTAAGCATAAGAAAACACCGCGTATCTAGTCAAGTTTCAATTGTATTATTACAATGATCATCCGAAATTTGTATGTGCTGAATTATATTATAATACTATAAACTTAGAGATTTGCAGCATTCGCTCGTAACATTTGATATCAATGTTCTTGAAACATCATGCAGCGGACAATCATAGAGGTACTATGAATCATGATATGAATAATCAGGTTATGCTATAACATTCAGCTTCAAATACATAAAAACTTCAAGCTAATTACCTCACCTATCGAAGTAAAAAACCATAGAAATGTTCCTATTTTCGCAAATAAAGGAATTAATAATACCGTAATGCTTATATTATTGAACGTATTAGGGTTATACATAGAAAGGATAGGCACTGTTCGTTTAACTTGCTTTTATGGTTATCGCAAATGCCTGCCTTTCCACCTTTTCTCCTCCCAGAATCTTTTGACTTAAAAAACACTCTTCTAGACGATTAAGATTTTTGGAAAAAGAGCTATTCATAAATCAACATTGGATTGCTAAAAGTGAGGATTAACGAGTATTTTAAGATTCTCAATGCAACTCCAATCTTATTATATTTTGTTTTATCGGATGATCTAACTATAAAAAACGAATATGTGAACATGTAATTTCTTATCCACTTCCTTGAAGGTAGTTACTGTGATAGGATATTCAAAGGGGTAATAAATTAATTTTTCGACATTATAATGGGTACTACTAGAAATATAAATCCTAATACCTCCGTAAAATACCTCAACGAATAGATGAACGTTGTTTAGAATAATGATTTTTAAAGGATGGAATGTCTAAAGGATTCCAAACAATTTTCCCATTTAATACAATATTTACCAGAGATATTTTCAAATCATAATTATATAACACAAGAAAGCTTATTCAAATCCTTATTCCCATTAATCTTGTTATTTTTAAATTCTCTTAAATTCAATCTGTTGCAAAATATCTTATTAAAGGAGATCATTCTGATATAAGTCGTTCTTTCCAGTCTTCTACAGCTTTATTAATTTCTTCCTTAATCGCTTTCATATCTTCTAAATCAAATGTTTTACTTCGTATTTGCTGTTCCACTTTAAGAGCGAATCGGTTCATTTCGTAAGAAATTGTGCCTGAATTCACTAAAGTAAATAGATCATCTTTGGCTGCTCTAATAACATTAACAAGATTGTGTGCTGATGATGTTCCATTTACTTTAAGAGCGAATGAATCGAAAAAAGCCATTATTTGGCGTTGATTGGGTGTTTTAAATTTGTCTCGTTCCTTTATTTCAATAGCTACTCCTTCGATAGCATTTGCTATGATTGGTTGAAGTCGTTTCATTTCGTGAATTATTGTTGTTTCGAGGTTTTCATCAACAATAGCAGTTAATACAACTTTTGGATCCGATTCAATAACAGTTGAAAGAAGTAGACCACCTGTTGTTCTAACAGTCATATTTACAAAACTTCCCTCCAATTCTCGGGCTATAGTATCACCTGTTGAAGTAACTAGACTACTAAGAGCACTAAGTGCGATCTCTACATCTTCTATATCTATTTTCGAGCGAGTAACCATTGGTAATCCAGATATATCTGATAGGACGCATATTTTTGCTCCAAGATTAACAATTGAGCCGATAAGAACGGATAAAGATTCCACGTCAGTACTCAAAAATTCATCTACCTCTATAAGTTCTTTAGATAATCATCTAATTTTTCTCTTATTAAAAAGGCATCCTATCAGGTGTTATTATATGAGAGAGTGCAGATAAACTATATTTTATTATTATCTGATGAATTAACTAATTTTGCTTTATTGATCTGGAAAAGTAGAAAGTAAAAAGGAATAAATCCCATAAAATATCCAAATTTTTTTTACTTGAAATTCTAATACATAATAATGTCTTGATTAAATTTTTGTAGAATTTTAACAATTCTATTTTTCTTGAGAATATCCTTTTTTGCCCTCTATTCGACAAACGAAGTATAAAAATTCCAGAAATTTCTGTTTATATCCAATAGAATGATTATTAAGGTATTAAATTAAAAGTCCTAACAAATCATTCTTCACGGTTTTTATAAGGTTTTTTCCTTTCTTTAATTAATGAATGGAAATTCAAAGGCACAAATGGAAGGTATAAAATCAATGAAACTCTCTCGTGATGTTTTAAAAATAGAATATGCAATTCGTGATATATTACATTCAGCAAGGGAGGTAGAAAAGAGAGGAAAGAAGCTTTACTACTTTAATATTGGTGATCCTGACAAGTATGACTTTGACACTCCAGAATTTTTAAAATCAGCTCTAATAGAGGCAATAAAGGAAGACAAAGCGAATTATTACACAAATTCTGCAGGTGATCCAACTCTACGTGAAGAGATTGTCAAACGTCAAAAACGATTATGGGGCACAGATCTGAAGCCAGATGACGTATTAATTACAACTGGTGTATCGGAAGCCATTGCATTTATTGCAGCTAGCATTGCACCTGGTACCGAGGTTTTAGTGCCTTCTCCTATTTATCCATCATATCTTTCATATTTAAATTTTCATAATATTTTCCCTGTTCAATATTATACAAGTGAATCAAATAATTGGCAGCCAGATGTTGATGATATAAGAAAAAAAATTACAGCAAAAACCCAAGCAATCATTATTATTAATCCAAATAATCCTACTGGAGCAGTATATTCACCAAAGATTGTAAAACAAATTGCTGATATAGCTGGAGAGCATGATCTGTTAATAATTTCTGACGAAATCTATGATTTACTAACCTTTGAGGGAGGGTTTCGTTCCACCGCTTCATTGACTGATGTTCCAGTCCTAGAACTAAATGGAATTTCAAAGACATTATTGTCACCTGGTTGGCGATTAGGTTGGGCAATATTACGAGATAATGAAGATAATGCGTATTCAGATTTTTGGGAAGCCTTAGCTAAACAATCTAGGATTAGATTATGTGCTAGTTCTCCCGTTCAAATAGCTGTAAGTAAAATTCTTAATAAAGAGAAAAATTACCTTACTTCAGTGATTGATAAACTGAAAAAACGTTCTTCTTACTTTTCTCAACGTATTCAGGAAATGGACGGATTATCAGTAGTTCCACCAAAAGGAGCATTTTATGCATTTCCCCAGATTGAAAAGGATATCGACGACCGTCAATTTATTTTGAATCTTCTTCAAGAGACTGGGGTTCTATTTGTATTTGGAAGTGGATTTGGTGAACTTGGTAAAGGCCATTTTAGATCTGTTGTTCTTCCTGATCTCAATTTGATGGAAAAAGCGTTGAATAAAGTTGAATCTTACTTAATGACAATAAAATAACTGAAAGTTAAAAAATAACGTGATAAGAATGACTCGGATAGATGAAGTGAAAAAAATCGAGCTTTACCCCATAATAGGTGTCGAAAGTCATCTGAATGTGAAAGGATTGAAAGATGAGGATGGGAGGAACCGTACGGGTTTTTTCATTACTGGAATGCGATTTTTAAACATTGAACAGCCAGAACCTCGTCGAATTAGAGCAAGAATATCATGGAATGTCGAGAATCAGGCTATAGAAGTAGAGGAACACGTATCAAGTATGATGAAAAGGGGTATTGCATTATCAGTTTTTTTCCTGCGTATTATCGAAGGTGAAGATGGCTATGAGTTTCAGGATCCAGTTGTAGTTCGAGGAAATCCAGAGTTCAAAGATAAATCTTTTGAAGGAGCTTCAATTCGATGTACATGGTCGAATAGTCCTCTTATGATGGAATTATGTTCATCAGAAGGACGATTTCTTTCATCTAATCTCAGAACAAAACAACAAATAATTGAAGTAAAGATTGGGTGACTTGCTTTTTATATGATTTAGATTAAATTACTTTTATTGAGAAAATTCCCTTCTTATTTCTTCATCAGAGTTTAATAAATCCATTTTAGATTCTTAACGTTTAGTTTAGAAGAATAATTACCAAAAGATTGTCGTTTCGGTTAACTAATAAACGATAAAAGATTTCTTAATAAAAAGAAGTTATTATGAATAAACCAAATAAGTAACTTTTTGGTGAAATAACTCATGTCTCCAGAAAAAGAGGAAGATATCGATCCAGCTATTCGAAAAATAATGGAAATCCCAGACGACCAAGAATTACCTGACGATGCACTGTGCGATGTTATGATTAGGGCACTCGAAAGTCATCAACTGCTTATTCGGTCTTCGGCTGTACATCAATTAGTAAGTTTAGGAAAAAGAAATCCTTCGATGGCCATTCCAAAAATATTAAATGCCTTAGATCCCGTAATTGATTACTGGACTGTACGTTTTGGTGCTATAGAGGCATTAGGAGAGATTGCTGACAAAACAACTGTAGATCCATTGATTGAATATTTAAAAGAGGACGAAGACCAAGATTTTCGGGCAATGGTCGCAAAACAATTAGGAGAGATGGGTGAAGTGGCAAAAACGGCAGGTACGGCATTAATAGAGACTTTAGCAGACATGAAAGGCACTGAAATACGGGAGAATGCAGCTCATGCTTTGGGTCAGCTTAATATTACGAATGCAGTAGAACCGTTGATTAAAGCACTCCAAGGAGAAAACGATGAATATGCACGGAGACAAATGGCTTGGAGCCTTGGGGAGTTGAGAAATGCTAAAGCACTATCAGTGTTGATCAACACCCTTAACGATTCTGATAAAGAAACTAGAGGAAATGCAGCAGAGGCCTTAGGAAAAATAAAAGATAGTAAAACAATATTACCACTCTTGAAAGCCTCTAAGGATAATGATGTGGATGTTCAAGCTAAAGCCATCTGGGCACTAAAAGAGTTTACCTCAAATTCAATCATTTCAGAAATTGAACAATCATCTGAAGGTGATAATTTAATAGCTATTCAATATTATGATGAGTATCTATTTAACGTAGATAATGATGTTATATCAAAAAGAGTAAAAGAATTAAGAGATCCTATTATTTTAGAATATCGTGAGGAATTAAAAAAAATTATAGATCAATTAACAAGCTGTAAAATCTTTGTTGAAGAAAACTTTTCAAAATTAGCTTCCATGACCGTTGAAGAATTAGTAAATTTATCTGAAAAGTCCATTCCTCCAATAGAATCTCAAATAGGAAGTATCTCATTATACAAATATAGAAAGTATAAATGGATTGAAAACGATCTATTTTTCGACATTGAAAATGTCACGAATTTATATAAAGAATCTGGTATAATGATCTCGGAACTCAGAGATAATGTTCAATCATTACAAAAGAAGAAGAGGAAAGAAACCCAAATAGAATCGTTACAAAATTCTAACATTAATTAGAAGAAGAAAGCATTTATTTAGTCCATACGAATAATCTTAACACGTTTACCAATCCAAGAGGGTGGAAGATATACTCTTCCACTATTACCGCTTTTTTTAACTTCTTTCTCAAGCATTTCTTCTCCAAAAACTTCGAATTTGGATCTTGAAAATTGTTCACTCATAATCTTATTCTCCTAAGGATTTTTTCCAATTTTTAACTCTAATGCTAAATAATCCGAGAGTTTAAATCCTACAGAGCTGAAAAATTCGACTAAATCTCCCCAATCCCATGCTGTTACTGTACGAATTACTTTAATCCCCTTTTGTGAGAAATATGTAATA
>JBHLKP010000101.1:0-13148 GCA_048886525.1 Candidatus Hodarchaeota archaeon
CAATATGGTTTTCGTGAATCCTTAATCTTTCTGTGTGTAATCTCCTTCGAATCACGGCCATAACCCATAGTAAATTTACCTGGGAAATTACTAAGCGCTTCTTTTATCTCATTTTCTTCAAAAATAATTCGTCTATGTGTATCTGTACAAAGAGTTCCAACTTCAAGATAAAGGTCCATAGCAGCGTTCCAAAGACTATCTGCGAGAGTGTTATCAGAAGGAACTGGTATCTTGGGATCAAATTGAACATCGTACTCCTTGATAACTCGTCGAAGTTCAGGAACAAGAAGTTTGAGATCAAAATCCTTTTCTAAGCAAACGGGGCCATTCTGAGATTTGTTCAAGACTTCATTAATGCGCCAAGGAGGTGTTACCATCTATCTCATCTTTCCTTCGATCAATTTGGTCGCAAGTTTCCCTGCACCACCTGCTGTTTCCGCCCAACCATCAGCACCAATTTCTTTTTGCCAAGACTCACTTGTTGGAGCTCCTCCTATGATCACTATGTAATTATTTCTCTTCCCAAGCGCTTCTAGAAGCTCAATTACTTCTTTTTGAGACCCCATAGTTGTAGTCATCAATGCTGAAAGTGCGATGATATCGGCGCTTACTTCTTCAGCTTTCTCAATGAACTGAATAGAAGGAACATCTTTTCCCAAATCAAAAACTTCAAAGCCTGAAACTTCTAACATTATCTTCACAATATTTTTTCCAATTTCATGAATATCTCCATGAACAGTACCAAGCACTACTTTACCCTTCGGCTTGGGGCGCTCAATAGCTGATTCCTTAAGCTTTTCTGTCAAAATTGAAGTTGCTACTTGCATCACTTCAGCCGCGCCCATTAATTCAGGAAGAAAAATATCCATTTTATCGAATTTTTCACCAATTTCCTCCATCGTAGGGCTTAATACATCATTGATCACTTTTAAAGGATCAACATTGGCTTTTATGAGTTCAATAGCAATTTTTTTTGCTTTTTCTGGCTCATATTCCTCCACGCTTCGTCTTAAGTCTTTGAAAAGGTTTTCCAGTGTCGTTTTAATTCACATCCTTCGCCTGATGAAATATCATTAAACCTTCTTAAAAGACTCTCTTAAAATTCTTAAAAGACAATAAAATCATAATTATCCGTTTACGGATTACCTGAATAACTGGAAAATATGGCTCAGAAGAAGAGAGAAAATTTCCTAGATAAAAATATCATTAAATGAAATAAAAAATGCTGTCATTTTTGATATAATAGTTAATATATTGAAAGATGAGAATAATGTCAGAACCAAAAATGATCGATGTCTTAAGAAGAGCTGAAACTGGCCCAATTTGTATGGAACGAGACTTTGATCTTAAAATAATAAGATTAAAACTCAAAGAACTGATAAAAGAGTATGATATAAAATATAATCCAGATAATTTAGTTCCAAATGATAATAGTTTAGCGGATGCTGTGTTTAATGCTGCCTTGGATCTTTATCTGAAGACAGGTACCCTCTGTTTAAGTACACATCGTCAGATTAAATTTGAAGAGTCAGAGATAAAAGACGCGTTAAGAAACTCACCCAAAATAATTACATTTGGGGAGGGAGAAGAGACGCGTATCATGACTAATAGAAAAGTGGAAGATCAAACACCTCCCCTGTGCCTCACTTCGGGTGGGGGAGAAATTTCGGAAGATATCTATATTCAAGTTGTTCAAAGTTATGCACAAGAGCCATTAGCGGATACTATAAGCGGTGGGTGTCCATTGAAAACTATATTTGGAATGGTTCCAAGAGCAGGTTCTCCTGCGGAAGTTTTGGCATCAAAATATAATATAATTTATTCGAAAGAGGGAGCTAAGAGAGCAGGGCGACCTCTAATTGGATTTCACAACTTGTTAGGAACCGCTCTTTCGGAAGCTGCCTATATTTCAGCCAGCCAACCAGAATTTGGTGTCAGGCCTGTAGATGGAAACCTGATTGCGTCACTTGCAGAACTCAAAACGGATTACAGTCAGCTTACTAAAGCTTTATATTATTCAGAGCAAAAAAAAGTCTTGGTAGGAGCCGTTTATGTACCCCTAATGGGAGGTTATGCAGGAGGACCTGAAGGAACAGCAATAGTCACTTTAGCACACCATCTTCAAGGGCTCCTTGTGCATCAGGTTGTTTATTCAGATTTTCCAGTGACACATCTCAAATATTCATGTAGTACTGCTCGAGAGTCATTATGGGTTGCAGGTATTGTAGGCCAAGCAATCAGTCGTAATACTCAACTTTTAACAGCAACAGAGGCTATAACCGCAGCTGGTCCTTGTACAGAGATGTGTTTATACGAGGTAGCTGCAAATTCAATCGTTGGTACAGTTTCAGGCATTCATATTAATAGCGCATCAGCAGCTAAAAGCCAGTATTTGGATCGAGAAACGGGAATGGAAGCCAAAATAGGTTGTGAGGTTGGACATGCAGCCACTGGTTTAAAAAGAACCGATGCTGACGAATTTGTTAATCAAATTGTAACTAAATATGAACAAAACTTAGAAAACCCATCACTTGGACGCAGATTTCAGGAATGTTTTGATTTAAAAACTGTGAAACCCTCTGACGAATATATGAATGTTTATTTAAATGTTAAAAAAGATTTACAAGAACTTGGCCTTAAATTTGACTGAATTAAACTCGTTAATCAGGTTTTATCAAAATCGAAGGTTTAAAAAGGCAAAAACCTTTTAAATGCTTACCCGCTTATTTTATTGTAATAAATTTCAATATGACATCCATTTCTGTAACCAATATAGTATCGGACAGAAGATCTCGAGAGTAATCACAAACCATTTTTTCCCACAGAATCTCTGATGTCTGATAGAAAGAATAGAAATTCTATTCCTATCAAACCACTTCTCACTTCCTTGTCGGAAAAATCAGGAATAGATGGTAATAAACTATTTAAATGAATTTATAAGTAAGAATTATTGTTTAAACATTGTATAGGATTCTATACAAACCATTAATTAATAAATGGTGTTTTTATTATGAGATTTAACCAAATTGATGAAAATTGTATTTCGATTCTAGGAGCTGGAAATGGAGGCCATGCTTTTGCTGCTTATGCAAAGTCAAAAGGCTATAAGGTTAAAATATGGAATCGTTCTAGTTTAGTCATTGATATGATAAAGAAAAATAATGGTATAACCTCATCAGGGTTATTAGAAGGTCACTTTAAAATTGATCTTGCTACGCCCTCGATTCATAAAGCTATAGGAGAAAGCAAGTTAATAATGATTGTAACAACGGCCAATGCGCATAAAGAAGTAGCTAGCCAAATTACCCCTTATTTAACAAACGAGCAAATTATAGTTTTAAATCCAGGGAGAACTGGAGGTGCATTTGAAGTAAGTAATACCATTAAAGAGTATAATGGCCCATTTAAACCCCAAATTATTGAAGCTCAATCCCTACTTTTTGTTTCGCGATGTCCAAAACCTAGCCACGTTACAATTGCAGGCATTAAAAGAAAAGTACCAGTTTCTGCTTTTCCATCATTATATAACGAAGAAGCTGTTCCTGTCCTGAGAGAGTTAAATAGCAATTTTTGGGAAACTGAATCTGTATTAAATACCTCATTCGATAATATAGGAGCAATACTCCATCCAGCACCTTTATTATTGAATGTAGCTAGGTGTGAAGACCCTTATGTCAAGTATAGACATTATATTGATGGATTATCACCATCAGTTGCTTGTTTTCTGGAAAAAATGGATAATGAAAGAGTTGCAGTGGCAAGAGCTTATGATATTCACGCTATTTCGCTGAAAAATTGGCTAAATTTGGTTTATGGAAGTAAAGGAGGGAATCTATTTGAAACTATTCAAAATACAAAAGAATATCAAAACGTGATAGCACCTTCAAGCCTCAACGTCCGCTATATCTTTGAAGATATTCCAACTGGGTTAGTACCTATTTCGAGTTTTGGGGAAGCTGCTGGTGTACCAACGCCCCATATTGATATCATAATTGATTTGGCTACATTCATCTGTAATAAGGACTATAAACTCCTTGGTAGAACAATGGAGTCAATGGAACTAGATAGAATCCCTAGTTACCTCTTAAAAGAGTATATGACTCTTGGAGATGAATTTTACATCGATATAATGAAACAGGAGAGTGTACTAGGAGAATGAGAAATAAAGGTCATATATTATGTGCAACACTTGGGTCTTGTGTCCATGTTGCTGGAATATTTAATTTTATGCGAATTTCTCAAAGACAAGGCTATAAGACAACATTCTTACGCCCTCCAAACACAATAAAAAATATCATAAAAGAAATAGAAAGAATAGACCCAGAGATTGTTGCATTAAGTTATCGGTTAACACCGAAAGTTGCAGTTAAGATTGTAAGTAAGCTTATAGAGAAAATAAGCCCCGAGATGAAAGAAAAGAAATGGATCTTTGGGGGAACAAATCCTGTTTGCAAAAGTATTGAGCCATTGGGTCTATTTGATCATTTATTCACAGGTGAATCCACAGAAATGGATGTTATAGAATATTTAAGGGATTCTTATTCCTCTTCAAGAGAAGAAAAGGTTTATCCAAGCAATATAATAGGCCGAATTGAAGCATATTATCCTTATCCTTTAATCAGAACCCACTTTGGACTGCCCTCTGTTGAAGAAACCGTTAAGGGCATTAAAACTCTAGCGCTCGCGAAAATTCTTGATGTTATTTCAATAGGTCCGGATCAGAACTTCCAAGAACACTTCTTTTGCTCAGAAGAAATGAAAATATTGGAACAAGGGGCAGGAGGAGTACCAATTCGTTCCAAAGAAGATCTAATCAATTTTTATAAAGCATCTAAACATGGAAATTGTCCATTATTGCGTTGTTATTCAGGCACAAGAAATCTAATAAAAATGGCTAAATTACTGAAGAATACAATAAATAATGCTTGGGGTGCAACACCTCTTTTCTGGTATTCAGAGCTAGATGGGCGAAGTAGTAGAAAACTACAGAATGCAATCAAAGAAAATCAAGAAAATATGATTTGGCATGCTAAACAAAAAATTCCTTTTGAATCAAATGAATCCCATCATTGGAGTTTAAGGTCTGCGCCAGATATAATTGCAGTCACAGCAGCTTTTTTGGGCGCATATAACGCAAAAAAAGCCGGAATACAACATTATATTTCTCAAATGATGTTCGATACGCCTTTAGGGATTTCTCCTCGTTTTGATTTAGCTAAAATGATGGCTAAAACTGAATTAATTGAAAGATTACATGCAAAGAATTTCAAAACATATCGTCAAGTTCGTTCAGGACTTTTAGGGTTTCCTGAAGATTTAGATCTTTCTAAGGGCCAATTAGCGTCTTCTATTCAACTTGCAATGTTTATGCGACCACACCTTGTTCATGTAGTTAGTTATTGTGAAGCTGATCACGCTGCTACCCCTACTGACATTATAGAAAGCGCAAAAATTGCACGAAAAATAATTTCAAATTCAATTAGAGGATTACCTTCAATTAAATTAGATCCAAAGATTGATGAATATAAATCTGAACTTATATCTAATGTTTATTTCATTCTCCAAGCACTTTGTAATATATCAGAAGAATTGGTTACAGATCCATATACTCACCCTCCAACATTAGCAAACGCAGTTAAAATAGGTATTTTTGACGCACCGCATTTAAAGGGATTAAATGCGGCATGTGGGGAAATTGATACTTCTATTATAGATGGTAAGTGTCTAACAATCGACCCTAGTACCGATTTAGTTTTATCTGAATTCGACCGGTTAAATAGAATTTTAGAACAAAATGGTTTTCCACTACTAAGTAGAGAATCGGAGCATCAGAATATAACTCAAATACAGAAGGAATTATTCACCTCTACTTCCGTTTAATTTTTTATTGTAGCGAGTTGAAACATAGAACATTAAAATTATTTTAGTAAATGAATGGTATCCCAATATCTATCAGATCCTTTCGTGTTTCTTTATAAAGATTCTTATATTCTTCTGAAGGCTGCACCTTTTGTATGTTATAACATTGTCTAAAATCTTTTCCAATAGGCGCACTCTCGATATTTTCTTCATAAGTTTTCAGAAGAGTAAGAACTAACTCATTAACATCCCTTCGTGAAATTTTATATTTCGCAGTTCCACAACCTACTTCAGCTGCCATCCTAGCTTCCATAGGTGTTGCATAATTTTTAAATTTATTTTTTGCAACTGCAATTTCCCAAAGATTGGCTCCAGATACAACTGAGGCAAGAGCATGAGCAGCCGCTTCTCTTAATACCATTGGAGTGCATGGTCCTGCAGCTGCATATCCAGCTGACAGAGAAATTAATTCACTGTTGCGAGATAAGGCCTGATAAGTCGATGAAATTACCCAGAGAAGTTCTCGCATTGTATTACTGATTTGCTTCAAATGAAAAGGGAAGTAGGTCATGAAATGAGCTTGATTAACAAGTAAGCCTTGTAAGTGATACGCAATTCCAACAATTGCAGTACCTTCTGGACCGCCGGCGTATCCACCCAGAATTGGACCTGTAAGAGCACCAACAAAACAACCATAGGTATGAAAATGTACCATTTTATTTAGGAGAGAATTGTTTACTTTAAGTTCAGTAACACTTGCCACAAAACGACCATCCGTTAAACGTTCTCCCCATTCGGGATTACTAGCTGCAATCTGTGCTGCATCTGATTCCGCGGTTCCCACGCTTTTCAGAAAAATACCAGGACGCCCAACTCTTCTAGCGGCTTCTCGAAACATCATGGCGTGAGCAACTGATCCCTTCACTTCTGAAGGATATCCGGAGCGAATGGACATCCCCTCAACCTCATCAAGGATGGGAGCACAAACACCATCAGCTAGAGGTTCCTGTAAGTAAGCTATACTCATAGGAATAAAGAGGTCTTCATCACAAGTTATATCAGGTGTAAAAATACAAAAAGGCTTTTGTGGATCCTCAATCTTTCTAAATGTTATCTCCCTTGAATCGCGTCCAAAGCCGAGTTGGAATTTGCCAGGAAAATTTCCAAGTGCTTCTTTTACTTCATCCTCTGTAAATAGAATACGCCGATGGGTATCTGTACAAAGAGTTCCTACTTCGAGGTAAAAATCCATCGCTGCATTCCACAGATTATCCGCAAAAAGATCATCCTCTGGAACAGGTGTCGCAGGATCGAAACAAATGTCATAATCTTTAATAACTCGCCGAAGTTCAGGAACGATATATTTCAAATCAAAGTCTTTCTCCAAACAAATAGGGCCAGTTTGGGCCCTATCTAAGACTTCATTGATCCGCCAAGGAGGTGTTACCATCTATCTCACATATCAGCATTATATTTTGGCTTATTTTGTTCATAATTTTGTTTATAGAAGTTGTTTTAGAAAAAAAAGGAAAGAAAGGGGTATTGACACTTATTGAGTGGTTCTCTTGGCACTGGCTTCCAGAACTTCGTCTTCGGGATATTTTCGGAAAATTAAGACCCCAAAAGCGAGAATGATTGCCGCAACAGGACCAATCACAAGAAGTCCAAGTATTCCATTAAATGGTTCTCCTGTTGTGTAGGTGGCACCAAGGACTCCAGTAATTATCCCCATAAGTTGTACCGCAATTCCACCTGCGAATCGAGTTAATAAACCTTGAGAAGCAAAATGCATTGCTTCCCGTCTAGTTCCTGTCACCATCTCATCATAATCTGTGATGTCAGCAATTGTAGCATCAGGGAGTATTAAAAGAGGCGCCGCTGGAAGTCCTAGAATTAAAACGATTCCCAGTGTTAGTGGAAGTTCCATTCCTGGGACAAAACCAACAATGAACAAGAAACATGTAATTATTGCTGCTGCTATCATAGAATAAATCACAGCTTTTTTCTTACCGATCCGATTTATCCAAATCATTGCAGGAGCTACAGCAATAATTCCAGTAATTACGAAAGCACCTGGAATGAATGATGCAATTATATTCTCTTCACCGTTATATATTACATGTTTTCCAAAAACAGGTAATACACCAATAATCATTGATTGAAACGCTGTTGCAAACACTGTAAAACCTAAATAAGGAACAAAAGGTTTATTCTTTAAAGTAACTGTTAGAGCTTCTATAATACCAAAAGTAGGCATTTTGGGAGTTTCTTCTGGTTCTTTAATACCAAACGCTGCAATATAGAAACCAACTAGCATTACAATTGATAAACCTAGGACAACAATAAAGACTAATTCCTCAATTTGGAGTAAAGCACCAATTAATGCACCCAGAATGTACCCAATAAGATAGAATCCAGTTCTGTATGTCGATATACTAGTTCTTTCTTCAGGAGTTGGACAAATTTCTGGAATTAATGATAAATAGACAACAACTGTTGAAGCAAAAGCTGCATTAAAAATACCATTGAAAATCGTTAACCATATGATAGGAAGGTACAACTCGGTAGCAGGAGAGGGGAATAAAAAAATCGCAATGAAACTTATCGCCATTATTGGGGAACCGAAGATCAACCATAATTTCCGACGACCAAAACGGGAGGTAGTAATCTTATCTGATAACCATCCTGCAATCGGATTCATAATAGCTTGAATCCACCATCCTATTGCCAGGGCTGTTCCTAATAAAGATAATATAATCAATTCATTATCCACGATTAAATCGATATATACAATTTCTTTATAATAAAAAAATGTGAAAACCGTGAGAACGGCGCCTAACATGGAGTTTCCAAAGGTAGCGAGAGAATATGCAATTTTTTGAAAACGTGTAGCAAAAAATAATTGATTTTGACTCATATTCCTTTCACCAGAACTAAGTAAATAGAGGAACGCTCATACATATCCATCAAATAAAAGAGTTATGGAAAATTTCCAAGAAGTCCATGAATTTACCTTAAAACAGCAATTGGGATGGATTCATACAATTGCTCAATTTAACATTCTTGATTCAATTTGATTTTCTAGCTGTCTTTTGGGTTTCCAAGTTATGATTAAAATTGTATTCAATACAATTACGATTTGAGAAATCGTACATAACAAGCAGATATACTGAAGTATAAATAGCTCAACATAAAGAAGATAGAAAAGAGAGAGAAATGCTATTAGTGATTGAATTACAAGAAATTGATGTAAAAAGGTTACTGTTTTTTCATTCAGATAGATTTGATGGCTTTTAGACAATTTTATTTTCATTGATCTAGGAAAAATTCCAATGAGAAGGGTTTGAATTAAGATTGCATTCATTAATATAAATCCTATAAGCGCAAAAGGTATCTTGATTCCCAAAACAAAGATATAATCATATTGCCGAAATTCAAGAGATTTTATAAGACTCGTCGTTGCACAACCACAACCTCCAACAATAAAATCGAGTAATTGATAGGTTAATGTACTAATAGAGATGAGTGACATACTAGTGATAATTCTAGCCCTATTTTTCGATATTCTTTTCAATAACAAATCAGGTTTACGTTTATAATGATAATATCCAAGGCTAGTTCCAATTACAAGAATTTCAACGAGAACTACCATCCCCGCGAGAAGAAGAAGAATTGGATCAAAAAGTTCAATATGGAAATCAGATCCATTATCAGGAGGAGGAATGTATCCTTGATCTTCAAGAATAGCTAGGTATGTTGACTCAATAGAATCGAGATTTTCATAATCGAATCCTACTTCTTGGTTTTCTCCCCATCTAAAAACCACCCACGGTAAATTATCAAGACCTAAACTAGTATAATTGATATTTAATCTAGTTATTTCTTGCCAGAAAAAAGTATAATCGTTATTGATATCAATTAATTCGAAATGGGTTAAATTATTTGATTTGTAAGCATCATAAATCGGCTTTACTTGGTTTAAATATTTGTTATAACAATCAGGACAGGAAGAATCATAAATAATTATGCACTCTATTAATGTTTCTTGTGTGACTGTTTTTGAATAGGGTTCTATTGACCAAAAAATTAAACAAAATACAAGAAAAAATACAAGAAAGTTTAGATTTCCTGATTTGTGTGGATATTGCATTTAGTAAGATATTTCTTTTATTATGTTTATGATTTTCTATATACGAAATTAATTTCATTTACTTTACATTGGAAAATTAATTTTGTTTAATCTAAATTCGTCATCACGTGGTTCTTAGACTTTGGGTTTTGATTTCCATAAATATTTATAGATTAGATACCCACTACCTCCAGTAAGGATTCCAAATGCTGTAATAATCCCAATACTTGGAATTATCCAAGAAAAATTATTATCAGAAGAAGATACAGGATCAGTTTCAGAAGTAGATATGATGTTTGAGGTGGTAGTATCAGTCTTTTCTATCAAAGAATCGAAAATTGATAAGAAAGTCTCTTCTATAACTTCCAATTCTGTTTCGTCTAACAATTCATAATTTTGACTATCATTCCAGACAAAAATCACCCAAGGGAGAGAAGCGTGATCACTTGGAGTAATATTCAACCTATTTTTCTGTTGAACAAATAGATTATTTCCTTCAGCAGTAAAAACATCAATTAGAGTAAAATTGATGGAATCATTGTAGCGATATTTATCATAAAAGGGTTTTACCATTGTTAAATAGGTATTATGACAGACTGAACATCCAGATGTTTCAACCATAATACATTCGATTACTGTGGTCTGTTCTGGGATCGGTGTAGTAGGTAAGATTGATTGAAAAAGAAAACTATGAATAAAGATGCTAAAAAAAAAGATTTTTAGTGCTACTCGAGTCATTAAGGCCATCTATATTGAAATTTCTGTATTATGGTTTATGATTTTTGATAGTTTGATTATGCTTTCTGATACAAATGAAACTTTTAAGAATCAAGGAGGGTATTATTATACGATTTCTTTAGACTATAATTATTAAAACTAGTCCAAAATTTACCATCAACCTCTTAGAAACACGTTTAGAAGGGAATTTTCTGCAATGATGGGATTAAAAAGCCAAGAAAGGTCAGTTTACTTAATTTTAATGAAAATTATTTTTTTAGTGTTACTAACTTCGATCCCAATTTCAATTAGCAGAGCAAATGTTATCCAAGAAACTGATATTGTTATAGATGGTTTAATTAAGGTTGGAGAATATGCATATCAACAAGTTCTTAGTGATGGAGATTTTATTTTACATTGGAAACATGTAAGCAATGAAATTTACTTTGCATTGGAAGGAAAAACGACTGGATGGGTAGCTATAGGCATCAATCCGAGTTTTATGATGTTAAACGCAGACATGTATTTCGGTTGGGTATATACTAATGGAAGCGTTGCTATGATAGACGCTTATGCTATTGAACCAACTGGTTCTCATCCTCCTGATACAGAGCAAGGCGGAACAAATGATATTTTGGAATATAACGGGAGTGAAAATGAACAAACTACGATTATTGAATTTAAGCGGTTATTAACAACCCCTGACAGTTCATATGATAACCCTCTTCCATTGAGTGGAACAGTGAAGATGATCTGGGCCCTCGGTGCTTCTGATTCATTTGAAGCCCCGCATGTGAAGAGAGGTTCATTAAAATGGGGATTGGAAGGTTCTAGTAGTTTTAATGCTGATTTTAGTCAACCATTTCTATTAGGACTCTCATTACTCCTCACACTGTCAGGGTTACTAATTTTTGTCGATAGCAAAGAACGTCAGGCTCAGAAACAAAAAAATGAAATATAAGATACTAAAGGCGAATAATAATGGCTGAACTGCATCCTATTGTATTGCACTTTCATATTGCTGCTCTTGCTTTGAGCCTTTTTACAACTTTGCTAGCGATTTTTCTAGCCATTTTTGAAAAAACAGGCTTTTTTGGTAAAGTAAGAGTAAAACGAGTTTTCCGAGGAAAAGAAATTCTAGCTCTTGAAACTTGTAAAAACTATGTAGATAGGTTTGAGTTTGTCGCATTTAGCTTGCTTATTTACGGTTTAGTAACTCTAGTGGTTGCTGGTATGGCAGGATTCCTAGATGCGTCTGGAAACATTGGGATAAACAATATTAGTATTGATAATCTGTTACTAGGAATATCCAAAGCCAGTCAAAGTGAAACGATTTCTTATAAAGTCATTTGGACTATAATAGGTACATCCTTTTTCATATTTGCAACAATAATAAGAATTTATTTTGTAAATTTTAGAAAAAAAAGGTTTTATGATCAACATTTTCTCTTTTGGATTATTTTCACTGTTAGTTTAGTCATTGGTTACCTAATTTTCACTTTAGTGGCTGGTGCTGGAGCTGTGATTGTCTACGGTGGAACTTTGATTTCGGATTTACCAATTATTAGGGAATTCTTACCGGGAGGTAATGCAGACTTATTACCAATTGTTTTATTAGTTTCCCTATTGATAGTGTTCTTAACAGTAATTGCCGGATTCGTTCAAAAACCCCCAATAACCTCTCCTCCAAAAGATAAGACTCATGAAAAGCATGAAGTAACCTTATGGCCAGCCGCTTTAGCTTTTGGTACTCTTTTTGTTGCATTAGCAGTTATACTCTTTACTCAAGGTCAGGAATTAGCAGCGATTGGATTGTTCTGGATATTTTTTGTAGCGTTAATTGGATTTATTTTTAGTGAAGCGTATACTCAAAAACTGTTTACTAAACCTAGAGAAAGCTGGGTATGGTTATTTTTGGGATCTGAAGTAATTCTTTTTGCCATGATCATTGGTACATCTTTTGGTTTACGAATAGCCTCAGGAACTAATTGGCCAGATCCCAGTGACGTCCTTAATATACCACTAACCGCACTTAACACATTTATACTGATTGTAAGCAGTTTTACGATAGTAAAATCGGTTGAAGCGATCAAACAAGACAAACCCAAAAATTTACGTAATTATCTATTAGCAACCGTTAGTTTGGGGATTATCTTCCTTAGTATACAAATTTCAGAGTATTTACAATTGCTGCATGAAGGATTTACTCCAACGACAGGTATCTTTGGATCTACATTCTATGTCCAAACTGGACTACATGGGGCCCATGTATTTTTTGGAATTCTTCTAGTACTATTTACAGCGCTTCGTGCCCATCAAGGTGGCTTTACACGAGAAAATCATTCAGGTGTAGAACTTGTTGGACTTTACTGGCATTTTGTGGATTTAGTTTGGATTATTTTGTTTACACTTGTTTATTTAATCTGATGGATTTGGTGAATAG
>JBHLKP010000102.1:0-13107 GCA_048886525.1 Candidatus Hodarchaeota archaeon
AACGAATGTTGGAGTTAGATCGTGATATTAGTAGTTATTTATCAGAATCCAAATGGAATCGTTTAGAGGAAGGTATTGATACTGAAAATGTTTTCATAACTTGTGGTTCAGCTTATAACTACTTAAAAGAAGTCTTAATTTATCTTGGTTTAGATTATCCTATTTTAAAAGTAGGGATTTCTAATCCTTTTCCTAAAAAAAAAGTCATAGAGTTATTCGAAAAGTTTTCTAACTCAACTGTTATTGTTGTAGAAGAAGCTGATTCCATTTTAGAAGTTTTTGTTAAGAAAATAGCGTTTGAGAATAAATTTCAGGGTCAAATACTAGGACGTGATGATGGGGTCACCTTACCTTATGGAGAGTTAACTACTCGAATAATTTGGAATGGTTTAACAAAAGTTTTGAAATTAAAAGAATATCCGCCTGATATACCTCAATTTGGGTCTGAATTGGTTTTTAATAGACCTCCAGCATTATGTCCAGGCTGTCCTCATCGGTCAACATTCTACGCACTAAATAAAGCAATAAAAAAGCGCCATAGAGTAGTTTCAACCGATATCGGATGTTATACTCTAGGAGCTGCTCCTCCCCTATCCGTGGGGAATGTTGTTATATGTATGGGATCTTCAATTGGAATAGGATCTGGTATTTCTCAAATCCCAAACCTTAAAGATCCCGTTGTTGCAGTCATTGGTGATTCAACTTTTTGGCACACTGGTTTACCAGGTGTTGCAAATGCTGTTTATAATAATAGCAATTTAATGATTTTAGCTGTAGACAATTTTGCTACTGCAATGACAGGGTTCCAACCAAACCCAGGTGAGCTAATTTCAATTGATGAGGCTGTAAAAGGATTAGGAGTGAAATATGTAGCTGTGACAGATGCTTTTAAACCAAAAGAAACAATAAATATTATAAAGAAGGCTATAAAGCATGAAGGAGTTTCAGTTGTTGTATCTAAGGGGGAGTGTCGTATTCAATATGTTAGTAGGGAAGGCTTGCCTGAAAATATATATGTAATTGATAATGATCAATGTACTGGTTGTCATGCATGTGTTAATCAGATTTCCTGTCCTGCGATCATGTGGTCTGGACAAAAAAATGAAAGAGGAAAAGCTATCCCCGTAATTGACCAAGTTTTATGTGCACGTTGTGGACTGTGTGCTGAAGTATGTCCTTATAATGTTATTATATCTAAAAACCCTATAGATTAGAGGTTTACCGAATGGAATATGAAATCTTTCTTGCAGGGATTGGAGGGCAAGGAATCTTATCGATGACGGACATTCTTTGTAATGCTGCCATTGAGGCAGGTTTCAAGGTTAGAGGTTCAGAAACTCATGGTATGTCTCAAAGAGGTGGAACAGTCATATCAAATGTTCGATTCGGGAATGTATATTCACCGTTGATCATGGAACGAAATTCAGATGTATTAATTGGTTTTGAACCAGTAGAAGCCTTAAGATATGCCAAATTTATCAAACCAACCGGATATCTTCTTGTAAACACTTTTCCAATCCCTAGCCCAAGTTTTGTATTGTCAAAAGCAAAATATCCTGATATTTCTAACATAATTTCAGCTCTTAAGCAGTATTGTTCCCATGTTGTCCAAATTAATGCGACTGAAATAGCATTGGAACTCAAAATGCCCATTATACAAAATATTGTCATGTTAGGTGCACTTTCCGCAATTCCTGACTTACCATTAAGTCAAGAAGCGTTAGAATTAGCTCTTAAAAAGCAATTTCGCCCCAAACATTTTTCTCTTAATCTTAAAGCTGTTGAACATGGTCGTAAAGAATTCATTGAATTTATATCTTCAAATGTCTAAATGTAACCGTTGTTCCCAGTTATCAATAGTTTCAAGAACATCCTCTAAGTATTTGACTTTTTTACTCTTAATATCGCGATTATAAGTGGCAATATCATATAATAATCGAGAAGACTGACTTGTTTCAGAAAGTGTATCCCGGAAGTCGTCAATAAACTCTGGAACTCTTTCAGGATGTGTCTCCCAAAACTTAGAAACATTTTCTCTTAATGATTGTATTGATATTCTTAAATCGCCTGTTTCGGATACAGTCATTAAAGTACTGGCACTGGTCTGAAATCGTTCCTTAATCTGTTCGATTATACGGTTTACTGCTTCATTACGATTTTTAACGATATTCCTGTTAATCCAAGACTCAGCGACAACTTCAACCAGTTGAAAAACTGCGGCGTCTTCATTACCCTGAATTTCTGGAAGATAATGAAATAAACCAAGATTTGTAATAACAAACCGAAAATTCGCTCCTAAATATCTACGTTCATGTGATGTGAAATCGATCCGTTTAAGTAGGTCTCGAAAATCCTTTACACCAAGCCTTCCAGATTGAAACTCAATCGTTAGATGAGGTTTTATTTTTTCACAGATTTGATCAACTATTTTCTTACCCATCCGTAAACGATCCTGCATTTTTTCCTTATATATGAGTTAAGAATGTTACTTTGAAATGAATTAAGCTATAAATGTTTTAAACTGAATATTAAATGTTTTTTAATCTTTTTCTTTGGTTAGTAGGTGGTCCAATGAGGATGAAAATTCCTACTAGTATAAATATCGGTACTAATCCCAAGAAAATAAAAAATGAGTAGAAAAAATTCCCAACACCTGGTAAAATCAAAACTATTCCAACGAAGGCTAAGAAAAAGAATCCAGTTCGATTGGGAATAATATTGTATTTTATCTGTGTTATTGTAGAGTGGCCAATGAAGAACAATCCTAGATACCCTGTAAACATCCATAATAAAGAGAGATTTTCGATTAAATGGAATACCACAAGTGTAAATAATATACAAAACATCCCAGCGCGAATATTCTGCTTGAACAGCTTATAAGCTTCTTGTTTAGTTAATTTTTCTTGAGGTTCCTTATCAAAATCGAACTTAGCTAATGCTGCTGTATGTTCTGGGCCTATCATCATCATTATCCTGTTCATATTGAAATTATGTTAGACAATATTACTCTAATATCAATGTGAATTTTGAGTAGTTAACTTTCATTCAAACCTAGATTTGTCCATTATCATATAGAGGATTATAATAAACTTAGTTGCTTTAAAAATTTAAAAAGCAATTAGATGGACAAACAGAGGTCAATGAGTCAATAATAGAAGTCTTTTACTAATTTTACTAGATAGAGTACGGAGTCAGAATAAGCGCGATAACAGATTGATTTGAAGTGGCGTCTGCCCTCTTTAAATCTTAGTAATTGTAATTTCGATTGCGCTCACGTTAGAAAGATTTCCTTCACGTGTTTCTATTTGTTCAGTGTCAATTTGAATATTCGTAACATCAACCCGATCTTTCATGAATCGTCGTCGTAATACTTCAGCAACGTCTACAGCACGACTAATTGCTCGACCTCGCGCTTTTAATACAATCGCGTCGGCATCACGGTTGAATTGAGTTACGCAAGCCATAACATAGGCTGTTACGGGCTTATTTCCGATAAATACTGTATTTTCCTCTGTCATAGATGTGTTTCTCCTTGCACTCCTGACTTATGTTGGATTAAGCAGTAGTAGTAGCTAAATCATTGCTTCTCTGAGTTTTGAGATACGGGAGTTTATTTAAAGGTTGACTTGAAAAACATTTCTAATCTGGCCTTATTCTTTTTTTTATTTTTAATGTGTTGTTTTAAGGTCTAGATGTGTAAAATTAAAGTGGAACATCCTGAATTCCAGTAAAATAACCAATAAGATTTGCAAAGATATGTAAAATGAATGTAATAGGAACTTGCACCAAAAACCATTCTATTGGCCATGGAATAAGTGGAAATACGAAAATCATTCCAACTACCAAGAATCCCAGTTGATCCAGAAAAATAAAGGAATGTCCTCGTTCTATTCCACTTCTACGTTTGATAAATGATCCTATAATGTCGCCTATCAACCCTCCAAATGTAATTAAACTACCTAAAAAGAAACCAAGAAAAGTTAAGTTTGCGAAAATACTTTTTAAATTTAGTTGTGTAAGCAAAATTGGTATAATTCCATATTCCAGATAATTATGGTATTCTAATCTTATTATTATTGGTATTTCGCCAGGAAATAAAGTGATTGGTAGAATATAGTAGCCTATAAATGCAATTAAAGCTCCCATAAGACCACCAGATAGTACACCAAGCCAAAACCCACGAATGGTTTTCCCATCACCTAATATTCTTTTCCCATCCCTCCAATATCGGCCTCCATCAATTGGAGCACCCCCTCCTAATACGGTTGGTGATGCATTACCAATCCATAATGGAAGGACGAAGATTGCACTATCTAGGAATATTTGAATAAGAACATCCATTTAGGTATCAAATCCCAGTTATCTAATTCAAATTAGCTGAACTATTACTCAATTGCTTTTTATTTCATATATTTAGTTTTAATTCTTTCGTTAATTTTCCCATTAATACTTTTTTACTTGTTAGATCAGGAATTGATAATTGAATGTTTTTTCAACACCTAATGATTTCACAGAATTTTATATATCTGTATAAAAATATTTAGTTAACTAGAACCATAAGTTTTTCATCACCGCCTACTATAACTCCTTTTGCTAAAAGAAATGTCACTTGAAATTGATCTTTACTCATGAATCTATAGCTAGGAGAGATTACAGATATGAACTTCCCTATAAATGTTTCCCAGACTGAAATAGCAGGATAGGTGATTTCTTCGGGTTGCGCATCCAAATGTAATTCATTAATACTATTATTGTTAAGCTGAAATGGATTTGATGTAATATTGAAAAGAAGATAGGGAAATCGGGTATCTTCTTGCTTAAATTTCAGTGAGGTTTGTTGAATTTTCATTCGTATCTTCTTATTATTTATAAAAATGTCATCTTCATCAATTAGATACTGCAAATTTTTTTGAATAAACTCTAATTCTCCTTTTAGTGCTCCTGTATTCTTCAATTTAAGATAGTTTTTCATAGGATCATCATAATAAAAATATAAGTTTTGTTGAATAAGATTATTTTGTTTATTTGTATTTGGCAAGATTCTAAAAAAGGACTCTACAAAAATTGGTTGTTCTTTTACCAAAATTAAAACCTCGAAGCTCTGTATAAGGCTGAATGAATTTAAATATTAACTTATTTATTACTGGAATTGAAATATTATGAAAACGTTGCCATTAGGGAAGGTCCCTTGGGATATTCTAACTTATATTGTTCAAAAACGAGGATTTATGGATAAAAAGGGGATAATTCAAACCTCTGAGCCAGGAGTAGATATTGCTGCGTTAGATCTTAGTGAAGTTATTGCTCAGGTTAATAAAACATATCAAACACAAAGCATTCCATATTTAGTTTACAAAGCTGATCCTATCACCTTTCCAACTCCAGATCCAGCAAAATATCTTATCATAGTGAATAAGAATGACCTAGCAACTGCAGGAGCAATTCCTTATGGTATAACATCTACTATTCTATTACCTCCTTCCTCTACAAAGTCAGATTTAATCGAAATTCAAGAAACATTGTCAAATATTTGTATGGAGGAGCGAATTTCTATTCTGGGAGGTCATACTGAGATAACGTCAGGTGTTGTAATTCCCATTTTATCGGCTAGTATGATTGGATTCGTTCCTCCTGAGTATTATATTCCTCGTGAACCTAAAATAGGAGATTCTATTATTTGTTCAGGATGGATTGGAGCTGAAGGAACTGGAATAATTCTCTCTGAGGCTGAGGATTTCTTTATAGATAGTCTCTCATCTTTAGAGCTCCAAGATGGATTTGCTATTGGTAAAAAAATCGATATATCGAAACAAGTTATTGAATGCAATAAAAAATGGCATAATATGCTGCATCTGGTTCATGACGCAACTGAAGGCGGGATCTTAGGAGCTATTTATGAGTGTTTGGTTCCTAAAGGTTTTGGATGTGAGATAAATCTAGAAAGGATTCCAATTAAACCAGTTACTAAGAAAATTGCGGAAATATTAGAAATCAATCCATACAAATTAATTTCATCAGGGGCGGTCATTTATATTTGTAAAAGTGAGTCAGCAACAAATATTGTAAAATACTTAACTAAGAATGGCTATCCAGCTTCAATCATTGGTAGAGTTACTAATAGGAGAAGTGAAATCCTAGTAGATGATGATATTGCTGATCCACCAACAGCAGATCACCTTATTAAAGGTTTGGAACGTTTAAACAAGCTAAGAAAATAAACTAATGCTGCAGTAATCCAGTATCAATTTTCGTAATAAATGATAAACCAAAGCAATTCAATGATTCCTTTATTTTAACAGCTATTTCCTCTTCATCAGCTATAGCAAACATTGATCCCCCAAATCCTGCACCTGTGAGTTTCGCACCAATTGCTCCCTGATTAAGCGCTATAGTACACATCTCGTCTAATTTAGGGTGAGAAACTTTATAATTTTCCCTCAAGTAGGTTTGTTGTTCGTTAATTAACTGGCCTATTCTATTTATGTTACTATTTCGCTTACTTAATTCTTCTACTGCTGCTGTCGTGTTATCTTTTATTCCAATTACACCTATTAATTTTTTTTTCTTCTTTTTTGATATTTTCCTTCTTTTAATGTCATTAATTGTCAAATCTTCTAATTTTTCATTATTAATTGATCTCAATGCATCAAAAATGTCATATTGTACTGTTTTTAGGGGAATATCAGCTTTCCTTTCAATACCTGAATTACCGATAATAAAAAGAACCTTCTTTGATAGATTTAGATCAATAATTTTTGGATTTTCTCTTGATGTCATGTGAAATATCCCTCCAATTGCGGAAGCATATTGGTCCATTCGTCCGCAAGATATATTCATAATGTCATGTTCACACTTAAAAGCGATTTCGGCTATAGATTTTAGACTTAAATCATAATCTAGAATAATATTCGATAATAAATATACTGTTGAAGTTAAGAGAGCTGCAGAGGAAGATAATCCAGCACTGATTGGTATTTCACTATCGATTCTAATGCTGCTTAAAGTTAAATCCTTAATTTCGTTCCAGAAGTGAATAAATACAGATTTTTGATAATCAAATGGACTATTGGATAATTGAGGTTTATGATCAGAATTTATTAACTCATCCTCCTTTAGTTGTTTACTAACTAATCTAATATCAGAGGAATGGCTTTCATGGAATTCGTAATGAATGTACAAACGTTTATTTATCGCCATAGGAATTACTGGAAGATCAAGATAATCTTGATGTTCTCCAAATACACAAATTCTTCCAGGGGAACTTATCAACCCACTTTTTAACATAATAACATTATCTTAAATTTATTGAAATTTTTTATCATTAACCAATTATTATTTAATTATCTCATCAAACAGTAATTTTCATTATATCCGAATTTATCATACATCAAGTTTCTTTTTCCAAAGGCTAATTTTTTACTTGGAAATAGGTGTCTTCTCATAATTTAAAAGGAAATGATTTTTATGTTCCTTTAGGAAAATGAGGCAATCAATACACAATAAAAGCCGACAAATGGCAGTTTTAATAGATGATAACTTGAACAAGTATGTTGGTTTTGAATTCGAATTACTGATTCTGGCATTATTGACTGGACTTGATCTAGAATTGACAATTGGTCAAATCGATAAAAATATTAGCCGCTTATTGATTCAATTAAGTCTATCTAGAAAAAAAGTCAAATCTAAAGTTCGATCAGCTATTTCTTTCTTACTTTCACATGATTTAATCGTTCGTAAACATTATGGTTATGTACCCACTATTGAAGGTAGGTTTTTGGGTGATAAATCATTGATATCCCTTCAGAAAAACTTATCAACCCACTAGAAATTCTCTTTTATACCAATCTCGAATTATAAACTTAAAATAACTCATTTTAAGTGTGCTGAAGGCCCTTTCAGATTTGAACTAAAGGTCACCGCTATACAAATAAAAGGTATAAAATCAGTATTCATTATAGTTAAAAAGACATTTAAAATTCGTAAAGGTAATTTGTAAAAAGAAGAAAGAATCAAATAAACAATAATTAATGGAGCTATGTTTATGACTCTTAAAATTAAAGTTGATAGTTTGGACCTTTTTGCAAAGGTGATGAATGCAGCTGCAGCGGTATTAGAGGATGATGGTACTTTTCTAGTAACACAACAAGATGGATTGACCCTTCGAAATATGGATAAATCCAGATTTGCAATGGTTGACTTAAAAGTTGAACCATCTTATTTTGGAGGAGAATTTGAATGTGATAAGGATTATCTTTTAACGATACAAATGCAGGATCTCAAAAAGATCCTACAGCGAGCAAGGAGAGATGATTCACTAACAATTTTGCTAGATGAAACTAATCAAACTTTAAAATTCCTTTTTGAAGGTAATGTGAAGAAACAATTTACTCTACCTCTAAGAATGGGAGAAGAGAATGTCTTACCAGATCCAGCCTCACTAGAACTAAATGCCAAAGCAAAGCTTAGAGGCGGAGCTTTAACAGAATTTATCAAGGATGCTGCAATAATCGGAGGTCCTCAACCATCTATCAAAATAACCATTGATTCGGGGATATTGAAATTTAGCAGCGCACAGGACAAAAAAGAAGTAAGCATTCAACTATCTGTCGGCACTGAAGATTCTGATGCGCTTGAAATTGAATCTGATGGTTCTTGTTCGGCTTTGTATTCTGTTGACACATTTAAGAATCTTGTTCTTGTAGATCAAGCTTTTTCTGCTGTTTCTCTCGCCTTTAGCACTGATCATCCATTAAAGTTATTTTATGACAGTGGAACTGGAATTAAACTTGGATATTTACTAGCACCAATGCAACCAGACGCTGATATGGAAGAAGAGGAAGATTCAGAAGTATATGCAGACGAAGACTGGGATGATTCCGAAGAAGATGATGAAGACTGGGATGATGACGAAGAATAATTCGAATGAATTAATCCCAACTAAAAATTTTCAGAGTTAGGAGAAAAATATTGGCTACTATTGAGCGTATGTGGACAGAATCGTTTCGGCCTAAAAAACTTGATGAAGTTGTAGGTCAAAATGAGATTATTGAACGTCTGAAACAATTTGTCCGTAGAACAGATTTTCCTCATATGTTATTTTCAGGCCCACCTGGTATCGGTAAAACAACTTGTGCGGAAGCGATTGTTAATGAAATTTTTCCACCTTCAGACCGGAGTGTTAATGTAAAACGTTTGAATGCATCTGATGATAGGGGAATTAATGTAGTTCGCGAAGATATCAAGAATTTTGCCCGAATTATTCCCTCCGGTTCTTCTTCCTTTAAGCTAATAATTCTAGACGAAGCTGATCAAATGACTAGTGAAGCACAACATGCATTACGTCGAACAATGGAACATTATAATGAAATTGCGAGGTTTATCCTAATTTGTAACTATAGTTCTAAAATTATTAGTCCAATTCAATCTCGTTGTGCAATATTTCGGTTTAAAGGCCTGGAAAAGGATGATATTAAATCTCGACTTAATTTTATAGCTAAGAAGAAGAAACTTAATATTGATGAGGAAGCACTAGAAGCCTTATACGAAAGTAGTGAAGGCGATCTACGTCAAGCTATAAATGCATTACAGGCATCTTCCTCTCTTAGTTCTGATATAACAACTGAATTAATATATCAAGTTCAGGGTTATGTAAAGCCCAAAGAAGTGAAGGAAGCATTACTTGAGTGTATTAAAGCTAAACCCAATTTTTCAATGGCACGTAAGCGTGTTCAGATATTGATGGAATCTTATGGTCTTTCGGGACAAGATCTAGTAAAACATCTCAATAGAGAGCTAAGTAAGTTATCAAATGAAGATATTTCCGATTCAATTAGATTTAAAGCTTTAACTATGCTATCGGAAGTCGATTATAGAATTGCTACTGGATGTAACCCTCAAGTACAATTCGATGCGTTTTTAGCCAACTTAATCGAAGTAGCTCAAGAGTAGAGGGATGATTATTGGTTTCATGGACGCTAAAATATACACCAAAGCGTCGTTCTGAAATTGTTGGCAATAAAGAAACAGTAGATTCTATTATAGGGTACTTAAATCGTTTTAGAAATCCAAAATTAAGGGAAAATCTATCTAAAAGAGCATTATTACTTCATGGCCCACCTGGAGTCGGGAAAACTAGTTCAGTTTTTGCTATAGCTAACGCCTTAAATTTCGATGTTGTAGCAGTTAATGCTAGTGATAAAAGGAATAAAGAATCACTTAGAAGTGTTCGAAATGCTGCTCTTTTTAGTTCTTTAAAAATAGAATTTGACTCTAAAATAATTGGGCAGATATTACTGATTGACGAAGTAGATGGTTTAAGCGGAAACGCTGATAGAGGAGGAATTAAAGAAATCATCGACATAATTAAAATGACCAGAGTACCCTTAATATTAACTGCAAATGATGTTTCCCCTCAGAAATTCAAAGCATTAAGAAATTATTGCGAATTAAGAGAATTTGAACACCCTACTTCCGAAGATATTATGATAATATTGAAAAGAATAATTAAGGCCGAATCAATCTTAGTTTCAAATCAAGTTTTACTTAATTTAATTGAACTAAGTCAGAATGATATCCGTGGCTCAATTAATTCATTACAAACATTAGCTAGCGGAAAAAAAGAAATTCTCGAATCTGATTTAAATGTGCTTACTTATCGAGACACTTCTGTAGAAATTCGGGAATTTCTTAGGACTTTATTAGTTGAGGTTGATGGAAACAAAGCATATCGTCAAACCCGTGTTCTTTCCGACGTTGATTATGGCAAAATTCTATTACTTCTTCGTGATATATGCATTAGTGTTATACCTAGCCATGATTATGGCAAAATTAGTCAGGTTTATAATTTATTAGCACGAGCGGATTTAGCTCTCTGTCGTGCTCAAAGAAAACGAATATGGTCTCAATTAGGATATTTTTACAATATCATTACAAAAGAATTAGCCACAATAATTTCTCCGGTAGATGATCTCCCACCTATTCCAGATTGGAGATTGCAAGTTCCTTCATATTGGATTATGCTTTCCCGCCAGAAAAAAGGAAAAAATATTGCTAGAAAAGTAGGAAAAGCTTGTATGGTCTCAGAAAAGGATGCAACCAATTATTATTTACCATATTTACACTTTATATTTGATAATGATCCTGAGATGGCTGCAAATTTAGCTATTACTTTCCAATTATTCGATATTGAACCAGGAAAACGTAAAACTAGAATTATCTGGAATGGAGAGATCGATTTTTTCAGTAAAAAAAAGGATATCAATCGTGAAATAAAAAAACGGGTAAGAGAATTATACCCACAAATTGCACGAATAGTAAGTCAAGTAGTTGACAAAGAAACTCTGAAAACTCTAAAGGAACAGCAGAAGATTCAATTTTCTAAACCAGATAAACAAAAAAAACCAGTAATCAGAACACGTAGGCGAAAAAAGGATAACTCTGAATTGGAAATGGTAGGTACGAGGATAAAAAGAAAACCTGATAAAAAAAGCTCAAATAAAATGTCTCCGAAGAAGACTCTGAGCGATTTTTTTTGATACTGATTTAGAATCTATTTAATTGAATTTGGGATTTTCTATAAACGTATGCAATTTCGGAATCTAAAGCTTCAGTTGATATGCGTCGAATTGCATTTATACCTGCTATTTCTTTTCCAGTCAACATCATCAAAATAGCTTTCATTAGATAGGAATCTAAAATGAAAGCTTTTGAACCAGACATTATTGCGGATTCCTCTGCTAAATTGCAATGTGTTTCAGCTAATTTAAAGTTACTTTTTTCCATAGACATGTAAGCTAATGTTGTATGAGCGTCTAAAGATATTTTTAGATCATTTAGCTCGGTTTTACTTGGAACAACTTCTAAGGATTCATTATACCATTTAATAGCTTCATCAAAATCACCCAGTAAAAAGTTAACATAACCTAAACTTAAATAAATACGGGAAAGGCCATGAATTGAGTTCCAAGTTTTTAAAACTCTTACCGCACGTTTTAACAATTTTAGTGATTCATTTTCGTGATCATATAAAGCAAGAAGTTCAGCAAGTAATGCGACATTTAAAGGATTTAATTCATCTTTATTTTGAAATAGGGGCTGCAGTGTGTGAATTGCGTTAGAGAACTTTTCTTGGTTACGATATAGCGTTGCTTCAGCTCTTAAAAATTTACCAAACATAGGTGATTGTGGCAAAAGTTCAGGTTGATACTCATTCCTTTTTTCGAAATGGAATTTTGCCTCATCAAATTTTCCACGAATAACCGCAATATTACCCCGCATGCAGTGAATTTCCAATTTTATTTTGTTTAAATGTTGAGGAGATAGTTCTAAGTGATTTAGAGTTTTTTTTGAAAAAGTAATATGTTTTTCTGCTTTTTCCCAAGAATTTAGACCAATCAAAGTCTTAGCATAATTCAAGTTCGCGTCTAAAAAGTAAAAACCTTTCATAGGATGATCCGCTGCACGAATTGCGGAATTTAAATGGCGCTGTGCCCAACTTTGTGATTCAGTATAACGACATAGGTTACGAAAGAAATGACTGAGTTTTTCTTCTGAAAACATAACCCCAAGCCTATTATTCTGTTTTTCATGAAGATTAATCTCGGTAGATAGGATGTCTAATGTGTCTTTATACAATCCTTGGGTCCAATAAGCATTTGATATTTCAGCTAAGCACTCTGTTAAAAGAAAATTATCCCCAAGTTCTTGACATTGTATTCGAGCTCTTTTTAGAAAATATAACCCTTTAGAAATTGTGGCTTCTTTTCTACTTAATAAAGCTCCCACAAGTATTGCAAATTTTGCAGCAATTTTCTCTCTTTCATGTTTTTTAATATAATTTAAAGCTGTTTCGAAAAGTAGTGTCATTTCTTTGTAATCTTCAGTCTTATAAGATTCTAAAGCCTTATTAATTTGGTTCGAGATTTGATTATAAACAGAGGTATTGTTTTTTTGAGAAGGAATTCCAGTCTGAACTATTTTTACCAAGTTCTCTGAGATTCTATATTTTTTTATTAATTCTAAATTCCTTTTAGGGTCCTGAATTCTACTATAATCCTTTATAAGAACACGAACAGCTTGTTCGTATCGTTTATTTTCAATAAAATTCCA
>JBHLKP010000103.1:0-13025 GCA_048886525.1 Candidatus Hodarchaeota archaeon
CAAATTTTTCTTAAAATATATTCAACTCTTAATAGATTTATATAAATAATCATTAATGCTTTTTCTACTAGTCTTTTTTGTATTAAAAGCATTTTCGTGATCGTATTTAATATATTGATTACCTTTTTGTTTACAATAATCTTTTATATGTATATTAACTATAGTTAACTAGAAATAAGTCACATCATAATATCTCTTTATTGCTGTTTTATGTGGGTAGATTAATGAGTGAGAATCATCGGCCAAATCTTCTGGTAAATCAAACAAGTCCCTATCTTCAACAACATGCATTCAACCCTGTCAACTGGTATCCTTGGGAATTAGGATTAGAAAAAGCTAGAAAGGAAAAAAAGCCTATTTTTATTAGTATAGGTTATGCTGCTTGTCATTGGTGTCATGTTATGGAAAAAGAATCATTTTCAGATCCAGAAACAGCAGCGATAATGAATAACTTATACATTAATATAAAAATTGATAGAGAAGAACGTCCAGATTTGGATTCATATTATCAAAAAGCCGTATCATTTCTTTCAGGGAGACCAGGTGGATGGCCTCTCTCTGTTTTTGCAACACCTAAGGGTGAGGCTTTTGCAGGAGGAACTTATTTTCCTAAAAAACATTCGTATAATCTACCAAGCTTTCAACAAGTCTTGAAATCTGTACACACTGAGTATGAAAGAAACCCTGAGAAGATTAATGAAGTAACACAGAGAGTTTTAACCACATTAAGAACAAATTTTAGTCAAATTAAAACTAGAGGCTCCTTATCGATTGAAACTGTACTTGAAAACTCGCTAGGAAAATTAATAGATTCATTCGATGAAATTTTTGGAGGATTTGGGGTTCAACCAAAATTTCCTCAAGTTAGTGAATTACGTTTCTTGTTATCTAACTATTACCGTCTAAAAAATGAAAGATTACTTGATTTTATTACAAAAACACTTGATAATATGGTAAATGGAGGCATATATGATCAATTAGGATTTGGTTTTCACAGGTATTCCGTCGATCGGAAATGGCTCGTTCCTCATTTTGAAAAAATGCTATACGATAATGCTCAACTGCTCCTTATCTTCTTGGAAGTCTTTCAAATTACAAGGAATCAGAAGTATGCTGAAATTGTCCACGAAATTATTGAATATTTAAGACGTGAAATGTTGAATAACGAATTAGGGTGTTTTTATTCATCCCAAGACGCTGATTCTGAAGGTGAAGAGGGAAAATTCTTTAAATGGAACATTAAAGAAATCCAACAAGTTCTTGGAGAGGAAACTGGAAACAAATTTGCTCTAAATTACGGTGTTATTGAAGAAGGTAATTTTGAAAACGGTTATTCGATATTACATAGGGTTGGAAAGGAACTTGAAGAAGATAAAAAGCATAAGCAGAAATTATTTTTACATAGAGAAAAAAGAGTAAAACCGTTTTTAAACGACAATATCATTTCATCTTGGAATTCTTTACTAATTTATTCTCTTGCAAGAGCATCATTTGTATTAGATTCACCTAAATATTTAAAGTTGGCTGAAAATGCTGTTAATTTCATAACTGAGCGGATGACTGAAAAGGAAACAAATCGTTTATTTCGTCATTTTAAGGGTAAAGCTAAAACATTAGCATTTGCGGAGGATTATGCCTTTTTAATTAGCGCTTTGATAGAATTATTTACTGTTTCAAGGAATCAAATTTATTTAGATAAAGCAATTGAAGTACAAAATATTCTTGATGAAAATTTTTGGGATTCAAATGATCATGGCTATTACTTCAATGGAACTTGGTATGAAGATATTTCATTTAGAGAAAAACCTGTGGTCACTTTCGCCATTCCTAGCCCTAATTCAGTAAGTTTAGAAAACATGCTTCGATTGTATCATCTAACTGGGGAAAACCAGTTTTTAGAGCGAGCGGAGGATTTAGTTGAGTTCCTTATTAGTTGGTACGAAGAAAAAGGGCACCTAAATGGAGATTCATTGATTGCTTTAGAAATGTATAAACATAAACCTTTAGAAATTGTTACATTTACAAAAGAGGGAACTGAAATACAAAATTCCATTCTCCAATATTTCCAAAGGAATTATTTACCCCATTTGATTTTGTTGAATATTAATCCGAACAACATTGAGGAGCTAAAGGATTTACACTTAGTTAAAGACAAAATAAGATCAAAGAATCTTGATGAGCTTTTCACTGGTTCAACATTTATCTGTAAAGATTTTAGCTGTTCTCTACCATTAAATAGCATAACTGAAATAACGAGGTACTTGAGAGACTTATATAAGTAAGCTTAAACCGATTTACGCAGTACTAAGGGAGATTGTGATTAGAGGAAAGTTTTAAAATCCCTAATCTTAATCCTCGTCTTACACCTTCTTGAAAGTAATACTTAGATTTTGGAATGTCGCCTAATAGTTCATATAAATTAGCTAAGGCAAGTTGGGCAAAACAAAGCTCACGTTCATCCCCAACATTTGAAGTAACTTCTTCAAAATGATGATAATCATCAATAGCACCTTTAATATTACCTTTTGCTATTTTCCATTGAGATAAATTAGCAAGTGGTCCTGCTGTTAACCATGTCGATCCTGTATCAATAGCTAAATTTATAGCGTCTTGATAAAACCCTTTACTTTCCTCAAACTTCTTTATAAGGGACATCGCCATACCTACTCGGTTATATAAAATTGAAAGGAGAGTTTTACTCTGAATCTCATCACCAATATCAATAGCTTCATCATATAACTCAAGAGCTGTAGTTATATTTCCCATGTTGTGATAACAATGACCCATTAAAGTTATAGCCATTACTTTAAAGAACCTGTGAGGAAATTCATGCAGGAAATTTGTACATTCAGATATCAGATTCATCGCTGAAGAAATATTTCCTTCTGCGCGGAGAGTATAAGCCTCTCTGAGATAAGCCCAAGGAAGAATATGAGCTTTAATCTCGTTTGAGATAGTCTTATTCTTTGTTAAAATGTGTTCAATCTCTTTAAATATCTCATGTACTTTCTTGTAATCACGCTTTATCGAATGAATAAATAATTCAATACCTAGTGACTCTAAATACAGAATAATGTCATTTTCACTAATCTCTAAATATGATTGCTCGATTACTTCAAGTGCTTGTTTTGAATGGCCTTGAAATGAAAGACCGAGAGCATAAAAAATATGCACTCCGCTAATGTATGAAAAGGAGGCGGAATGAGTATAAAGTTCATTTAATTTATTTAATTGTCCAGAAAAAAAGAGTAATTTTGCTAGTAAATAAAGAAGTTCGTTGTATGTATCCTCTACAGGTGAAATTGAGCTAATGAATGAATCTAGTTCCGTAGCTATCTGAATATAATCCTTAGTTTCCCAATGATTAGCTATTATAAACTTCTTGAGTTCATGGAGAATAGGTTTAGATAAACGTTTGAGATGCAAGTGAATCTCTGACATTATTAGATTTGAATTATCCATTTGTATGAGTAATCGTTGTAATTGGTGATAAAGGTAGCTATCTGAAAATACACTTTATTGGAGTTAAAAACTAAAGGGGTTTCTTTTTCTTTATCCGAGTTTTAGGAATTTCTTCAAAAGATGGAGGAGGGCTAATCCTCTTCTTAGAAGGAGTTTTTTGTTTAATTTTCTTTGGCGGTCGATTGTTTAGTTCTTTACTTTTATTTTTATCGTAAAGTCCTATAGATGCTGGTAAAACCTTTTTTTTAGGTGATTTGCCTCTTATTACAGATGGAGGTTTATTAATAGCATTTTTTAATTTGCTTGATCCAATTGAGCTAGGAGTTTTCTCTATCATTTCTTTTTTTGGTTTTTTAGATGGAGCTCGACTGCTAATCAAACTATTTTTGGATTTTTTTGGCATAGAACCCTTTGAGCTGGGAGGAATTGACTTTTTCTCTTTTTTAGGAAATTGATATGAAATTGGTGGAGGGACATTTGATTTCAAAGAGTTTAATTCATTCTGATTCCTAATACCATGATTTGAAGGAGTTTTTGGATCTACTAGTGAAATTTTCGACTTTATTTTTTCTCTTGGGGGAGGAAGCTCAAAGGATTTATCCAATTCTTCTGGAATTTTCGATTTGATATCTAAATTTCTCTTCTCATCTGGAATTTTATGTTTGATTGGTTCTTTGGGCTTTTTTTCTCGTATTTTGAATTTCACCAATTCCTTAACAACAATCCTTTCCTCAATAAGGAATTATTTTATCCTGACTTATTTTAATAACTCTAGATTTATAACAATTTGGCTATGCTAGAACTAGTATTAACTTAGTAAGGGTTCCCTACCAGAAAAACAGAAGAAATTACTATTAAATGCTATTGTAATACCAGGAAAGAGAGCCGTTCAAAGGCATAATAAACTCCAATCATTTATCTTGTAATCAGATTAGTCCAAATTTTTTCGATTGCTGTAAATAAAAGTATAGAAAAGCGTTCAACACAATTTATTAGAATTAATCTAATAATGAAAAAATAGAATCAATAGGTTCAAAAATTATCTTCCTAACAAGAATCCAATTCCAGAGAATAAAAAGAAGATCCCATATAAGATCCCAATTAAATCAGATGCAAAATAACCGACAAGTAAAAATAAACCTCCGAAGAGAAGAAAAGTAATGATGGCAGTCCATTCAGCTGAAGGTCCCCTTTCTGATTGCGAGGTTAAGCGAATGAACTTATAGCGTGTAAAACTTCTAATTAACAAAGCTGTAGAAACCACAAGATATGGAAATGCCAAAATTGAGAGCAGAGTTATTCTCAAGGTTTGAGATTCATTTGGGGGGATAATCTGAATATCAAAAGTTAGAATAGATTCTTGACCAATAGGAAAAACAGCGGCACCAAGAAGTACGCATAAGGGAATAATGTTAGCTAATGAGAAAAAGTATATTTCATTCAAAGTAGCTTTATTGTCAAAATAATAGAACATTCTAAGAAAATAAATGATTGTTATGGTCGCATATAAAGTTAGAAATAGGAGATTTAGTGCGATATGATCTTCTTGTCTTATAAAAAAGAAAATAGTAGCTGAAATCCCCATAAGTAAGACAAACCAAGCTATACTGTTTCTAGATGCCATAATCTCTCAATTCACCCATATTTTTATCAGTTTTTATGAAACATTCTGATTATCTTCTCATAATTAGTTCCTGAAAGGCGGATCATTTTTGCGTTAGCAATTGGTTTATTGCAACGACTACAGATATTTGCTACAGCTAACCATTTTTGGAATTCATTTGCATGAGCAGGATGCTTACAGTGAGGGCATATTACAACTCGTCTATTAGCTTCAGTAGGAAATTCATAACAGAAAATACAACGAAAATCGTCATTAGTTAAATGTTGTCCAACAGGGGTTAAACTTGCTATAACCGCGGGTGATAGTTTTTTGACAGCTCGAGCTGGAGATGCATTTATTGCAGGAGCAATGCTAATTGATCCTTGGTTTGACGAAGTAATCCGAGTAGAAGGACGAGACCGTGCCAATGAGGACGAATGGTTAGTCCAGGAAATAGTGGGACTAGCTGATTGAGAGTTTGTATTTGTACTTGTTATTCTCCTAAAATTATTTCTGCCAAGATTTGACACTCTACGAAGTGGAACTAGTACTACATTCAGTAAGTAATATTGTATAAAAAAAGTATAACTGATAATGATAAAACTCAGTCCGCTAAGTTCTACAGTACGTCTGTCTATCCAAAAATATCCCAATATAAGAAGCATTGTACAGTTATATAAGATTAAAGTATCAGAGGATAATTTTTTTCGAAAAACAAAGATACTTGGATATCTTCCAGAATAGTATCGTCGGAGTAAGATTAAGAGAATAATAAAAAAAGGGAGTGCAAATATCAGTCCAAAAATATTGAAGTATAAGTAAAAACTTTCTATATTTAGGATATCTAAATTGAGGTTAATATTAGCAAGAGAAGTTTGTAATAAACCTTCATCTCCAATGGATGCAATATCTGCAATAATACTACCCCCGATTGCGATTAAAGAAGGCAACACAATAAAAATAGCTGAAGCTAATGGAGCATTATATGAATTATAGTATCGCCATTCCTCAATTAATCGAATCAAAAGAATTATTACCCAAGTAATATAAAATATTGTCATTGCAACTTCTGATTGCTCTGCAAAAAGCGTAAGAATAGTAAAGACGAAACCAATAAGGAAAATTGAAATGTAAATATTTCTATTGACCAAATTGATTTCACAACCTCAGATTCTTAATAATGATCATATTCCAAAAACATAGCTCTTCCTTCTGATAGAGGTAGAAGGGTACTTATCAGCTCATTTAAACCTTCTAATGGGCAGTTCAAAACTTCAAATCGAGGTTCTTCCCATGTTTTAAGATCTTGTTTTAATCTAAAGATTTTAAATCCATAGGATCTATTTGAAATTTTAGTAGGATCAATAACAAGGGCTATTGGGGCCGTCAATTGGGATCCTTTCGATCCTAGTCTCTGATATCGAACTTGGGTATCATAATCTGTCGCGCTCATAAATGCTCCATATGATGGATGAGAATGGTACCAACCAAGGATAATCTGGTTTTTTTTACTAGTTTCATTGAAAACTCTCACCATACTTTGAGGATTCTGAATTTGAGCATTAACATTGGTACCATGACCAATTGGGAACGCATCTGTAATAGCTAAACACGCTAATGGTGTATCTTTATTTTCAATGTTACCTGTTAATAATCCGATGACTTCTACCCATTTAGATTGGGGAACGTTGGGATTCGCATATTTTAGCGAATGGAGGGCCATCCTAATGTAAGCTTTCAGATGTACTTTTACACGAGGAGGATCAGATTCTGGATCTAAATCATCTAGACCTAGCTCAACAATTTCAAAATCGTTTTCTATTTCAATATCACTTTTTTCAATGCTTAATTTCTTTCTAGGAAAAGTTTTTTCATCAGATCGTATTGAAATTACATGAGAAGATTGTTTTTGAATTTTTTCAGGAATTTTTTTGATATTAACTGAATCAAGAGGAAACCTATCCAATGAAGGGAATTTAAGGGTAAGAGTTAAGTCTTTAGGATCAAATTTTAACGCTAAATCCCGCAAATACAACTCAAATACATTATTTGTATCTGTTTTATTTTCCTCTGGCATCTCACCACTTCTTCTTGGCATATTTTTTTGTGATTTCTTCAGCTTTTTTCATGAATTTTTTCCTATCTTGTAAATACTCCTTTGCTGCCTTTTTATTGAAAACATCATGAGGATTAGTGTATGCAGCGTCGATATTAAACATTGCTAAAATTGAATAAATCACAGTTGTAATATTTTTGGATGGTGACCAACCTTGGGGTTTTCCAATTAAATCAGGATCCACTAAACCAAGACAAATATTACGTTTTCCTTTATATTCGTCTGGTTTTGGCCAGAAGTTTGGATGCCAAATGGGAGTATGCAGTCTTACAAATGGTGGTGAGTAAGGATAATTGTGACCAAATTTTATTTCAAGTTTAAATTGTCCTTTTTCATAAGGAGTCCCTTTTGGGCCTTCAAGAAGTACAGCAAGATGCTCAACGGATTTTTTCACACCAGGAAATGCTTTCAATTGTCTAATTGTCTTTTGTTTGTAAAGGGTTTTTAATTGATTATAATCTTCAGCAATTCGCTTAATACGGATTGACATGAGTCATCACTCCTCTAATTTTAGCTTAACATAAATTTGCGTACCATCATCAAAACCTGTGATCAGAACCGTTTCATAATCTCTGATACCTGCGTCTGAGGCGGTAAGATTAGACTCTATTTCCGCAATCTCAGAGCTGTCAATCTTAAAAATCGTAGGTGGAAATTCAGGGTCAAATGGGAGATTTTTATCTTCAGATAATTTCTTGATTACCTGTTCTAAAGAATGATTTGGTTTAATTTTCACTTTATACAAAGAAGTTCTATTAGGACCACACATTTCACATTTGGGGTTCCGAGGTTTTTCTAATTCATAGAATTTTCCAGTTAAACCATTATAGATCATGTAATTTAGTTGTAATGAACCTAGTTTCTGATCTTCTACTGAATGAAGATGATGTAGAATTTTAACTGCTTCTTGGGATTGAATAGAAGCCATCACACAGTTAATAGTAATAACAGTAGGTTCATGATTATCTATTATCTGGATGATCTGCTCGGTTTGAAAATTTCTAGTTCCTGGGAAGTGTTCTTTAAGAAGTTTATTTGCATATTCGCGGACTTCAGTGACTTCAGAGGTTTTTAGGATATTGGGAGGTCGTCCATAGTTTTGTTCAAATTTAAGCTGTCCTTTAAGTATACAATGAGCAGGTCTACGAGGTTTTCCAACCAGAGTACATGCTCCAAGTTGTTCTTGTTCTCGTTCAGTAAGAGGGTCACATTCTAGGCAGGCATTTGTAAAAGGCCAAACTATATAGGTATGACCATTATATGCAGCGGTTCCTGCGTCAATAAGAGGTTTTTTATTGTGGATAGCGCGGCGATTAAGTTCGGAACGAGCTTCAATGGAGTCTAAACCAGCAATATAGAGATCTGCATCTTGATAAACTTTGGGAGGAAGATCCTGAAGAGGACAGTTATATGCTTCAATGTGTATAAAAGGGTTCATTTCTTTTAATCGCGTTGCAGCTACCTTCGATTTTGGAGCTCCTTCAGGTGCACCTATAAAGAGTATCTGACGGTTGAGGTTGGAGTATTCGATTGTATCAAGATCAACGAGGATTAATCTACCAATACCTACCATTGCTAGGTTCTTTGCAACTTCAACACCTAATCCACCAATTCCACAAATTAGAACGGTACTATTCTTTAGAATTTCTTGATTCCAACCTGGAAGTCGAAATTGGCGATCAAAACGGCGTTTTTCTTCTTCACTCAAAGAATTACTAGCAAAATTTGACAAAGAAGCATCTCCTTATATTTAGTTTATTTTCTATTTTATTCCTGCTGTACTAACTGGAATAATTAGTACTTCTAAACCATCCTCTAAATCATAATTTGATAGAATATCGTCTCGGTCTAAAGTTCGGCCGCTTATTGATAAATGAAAATCTTGAGAATCTAAACCAAAAATTTCACCAATAGTGGTAGATAGCTCTTGAACTGCCATATCAGGGTCTACTATAAGTTTCTCTAACTTTTCACCTGGGCCAATGGTTGATCGAAAGAACAATGTTATTCTAGATCCTTTTGGTGTTTTTGATTCTGGTACTTTTGATTGTATAGGAGTTTTCGGCCCCTCTCCCTCTTCTTCTATCTCATCAAATTCTTCGAAATCTTCATTCTCTGACATACAATTATTTCTCCTGATTGATTCAATTTGAGAAATTAATGGGAGCATATGATATAATCATTCCTAAATGTGTTCAGATCTTAATTATTGAGAAATAATACTTAGAACTCTCCGAAGCTGAATAATTTCAGCACAAAGTCGTAATAATACGTTTGCATCCTTGTAAATCATGTCTTGATTTAGTATGGCATTCTTAGTATCTTCTACTTCTTTAATTAGATCCAAAGTAATAGTCTTAAGTGTCAGAGGTTTACTTATCATAAAATTCAACTCCATTACTGATCTATTTGAATTTTAGATCATTTTTTGATGAGAAAAAGGATGAAGTTCACAGCAGGTTATCCTGCTGTTGAATGAGGAATTAATAGAACTTCATCGCCATTCTCTATGCCATAGTCTCCAATAGGAGCGGATTCATCGAGAGTTCGGCCTGCATGTGACAAATGGAAATCGTCAGGACTTAACCCGAATATATTGGCAAGAGTATCTTTCACATCTCGAACAGGTGCTTTTTCACCTACAGAGATTTTTTCTGTTCGTTCAGGTCCAACAGTAGATTTGAAAAAAATATTCTTCTGTTTGCCTGCGGATGCCCCCGAAATTGGTGTCTTTGTTTGTGTGGGGGTTTTCGACTTAATAGTGCTCTGATCTTCAAGATCAAAGTCTAAATCTTCAAAATCACTCATTTTTATTCACTTTTTTGTTTTTTTTTCTAGGTTTTTAATACCCGAATAACATGCATAATACGCACTATATAAACCTACCCGAATTACATGCATTACATAAATTTTATATATTAAAACAGCTTTGGAGGAAATAGTTGTATTTTTGATAAGGGTTAGCCTATTGTCATCAAGTGATGAAAAAAGCAAAAATATCCGTATTTCAGGCATAGCTTGGGAACTCTTGCGCTGGGCTAAGATAAAACTTAGAACAAAATCATATAGTGAAACAATTATTGCACTAAATACGAATATTGAAAAAAATCGCTACAAAAAAGTACAAAATTCGTTAAAATCCTTTGAAAAGCAGCATGAAGACGGTAGACATAAAATCAAGATAAAAACCCCTGACTCCCCTCCCAAAAGGTTACCTGATAGTGAATTATCAAAAACCATATTATTGAATTATAATGCTTATGATATTCTTGAAGAAATTAAATCAGAAAGCCGATTACCTGCCTATACTTTTTCCTATGCAATAGAATTTTTAGTTAAGGAAAATAAGAAGGAAATTGGAGATCTCCCACCTTATTTGGAGGATTAGAGATACAATGTCTAGGAAAACTGTCAACTTACATAGAATTTAACGTAATGAGATTTATCCTCATCTAAATTTAAAGCCAAAATTCCATTCCGATGGAAAAGTGTTAGTGAGCAATAATCTCTTTTTGGAAAAAAACCATTCCAATGAAGATTCCAACTAGGAAGAGAGGTGATAAAGAAGAATTCTGTATTACCCGAATCCCTCTCCACTTTATATTTGCTCTTTTCTTTCAAGCTTTTCTATATATTCCATATAGGTATCTTTCTTTCTCCAAGAAACTTTGGTTATAATTTGCCAAAGGCCAAGTGCTGTGAGTGCTAGAATTAATAGTATAACCGTAACTTTCAATGGATCAATCGTATTCTCAGGTTCTAAAGGATATAATTCTCTTGGATCATGGGTATTCATCCCCCAACGGGGGTCATAGTGGTTATAATTTAATTCAAGTAAATAATTGTCTAAGGAAAGAATGCATTTACAATGATAGTTGTTATTTGGGTCACAAAGTTCTTTATATTGAGCCTGGATCCCCATTTCGAAGTCTATCACATCATAAATTCCCGTGGCTAACCCTGCAACAGCAGAAGTAGCTTCTTTAATGACTTCTATAGAAATTTCTTGGAGTGTTGGATTTGTGTACCAGATCCCTCCCCCAACAGCAGTAGGATCGTGGCCAAAGATATTTTGATCAAAATAGGGGTTGATTTCCAGTTTAACATTCCTAGCACCGTCAAAAGAGGTCATCATATAGGGGCCACAGCCATGAATGTATTCCTCTCCAGTATTCAATGGATGAGTCTTCCAGTCCTTGTAAGGAATATTCTCAAATTGAGCTTTTTGGAGAATAGGTAAACCAAAAACTTGACTTGGCACATAGGGATAGAAAGCGCCCAATTCGAATACAATGGTGTCATTTGCCCCAGATTTTAAGTAAATGTCTGACGTGTTCCCTGGAAATCTCTTAAGAAAGAAGTTTTGCTTGGGAGAGTGAAGGTCATCCTCAAACACGGCATGATAGGTGAAGAGAACATCCTCAGCCGTTAATGGTGTTCCATCATCCCATTTAATCCCGTTTCGGATTACAACTTCCCAGATTGTCTCATTTTCGTTGTGGGTCCAGTTTTTCGCAATCTGGGGTACTGAATGAGTAAGGTTGTAAGCACCTCGACGTTGAGCAAGGGTTCCCATAACGTTAGCCATTGGTACAAAGTCATAGTAACTGTTGGATAGAAGTAGATTAAAATCATAAAAGTTACCAGGCGTAACATAAGTCATGCTAGCTTGATCACTAATACTCCAGTTGTTAAAACACCAACCTCTGCCAACTAAGTGGGGATCAAATCCTTCTAAATCTTCATCCATTGCACAGATTAGGTAATCCTGTGAAATAATAGATTTTGGAACTTCTTTGTGAAACCACTCTTGAAAATCCTGAAGAGATTCAAGCCGCTTTTCGAAATCTAGCTCAGTTAGCGACCGATTAATGATTTCTGTTACTTCTTCATTCTCGATCCAGCCAATATTATTTCCTACTGGTGGGAAATTTTCTTTATAATATGTTACAGAAAGATCAGGATCAGGATAGCTTTCCGTTGGAACAGCCCAAACGTCAAACCCGCCATGATCAAAATTAAAACCTATTCCTACTGGATCCAGATAAATTCGAGGCATAATGAAGTTCCAGTGCATCCATTCTATCTCCACGTTTATACCAATCTCTTTAAAACTCTGAGCGATATAACTCGGATATTGATGCTTGGCAGAGCAATATGGTATTGCATTAAAAACCAAAAAAAAATACGGAGTAGTTGTTATATTATCATCTGGTTCCATGGTGCTCGAACTATCGTACCATATCCCAAATACCTCAGCTAGCAAATTTTTGGCCATAGTTATGTTGTACTCACGTACTTGAATTGTATCATTATAGCCGATCATATTTGGCGCTATTTCTGACGCTGGGGTAAATGCTAGTCCATAGCGGCTAGAATTTATGAATATTTGGCGTGGAATAGCATAATCCATGGCTTGACGAATTTTACGGCGGTCATCATTATTTAGATTGTCAAAGTACCATTCAATTCCTTTATCTTTGGCCCCCGTGGGTTTTAATATGAAAACAGGAAAAATCACACTAATTATGAGTATTATTGATAAAGAGTACACAACTTTCCTCATCTACGTCCCTCTTTGAGGTACTTATAAAAAGTATAGAGAGATATTTAAGATTTTTCTTTGATGAAATAAACTCTTTAAATCAGAGATATTTGTTTTAACTTCTATTGTATAGGCGATGAGGGCGATGAAAATTTGCTTGGTTGTTTTTGGATTTAAAAGAGCTTTCATTGACTCATATGGTTCAAATGAAGAAAAATATCTGATTATTTCAATCTGGAGATTTTTGAAGGATTAGATTTTAGTTTAGAGATCCATTAGAATATTAAGATATTAATTAT
>JBHLKP010000104.1:0-12971 GCA_048886525.1 Candidatus Hodarchaeota archaeon
ATGGTTAAATCTATTGGGGCAGATCATGTAATTGATTACACCAAAGAAGATTTTACTAAAAGTAAGCAAGGTTATGACCTGATCCTTGATTTTGCAGCATATCGACCAGTTTGGAATTATAAACGAGTGTTGAATCCAAGAGGAATTTATGTCTGCATTGGAGGTTCACTAGCCCGGTTTTTCCAAGCTTTAGTGATAGGTCCATTAATATCAATAATTGGAAATAAGAAATTAATCGCTAAGATTCCAATTCCAAAAAAAGATGATTTTATTCAAATTAAAGACTTTCTTGAGACTGGTAAAGTAGTACCTGTTATAGATAAATGTTACCCTCTCAATAAGACTGCTGAAGCTATTCAATATCTTATAGATGGACATGTTCAAGGTAAAATAGTAATAACTATAGAAGACAATGCAAAAACCTGAAAAACCAATAAGAATCTTAATTATTATATCAATTCAGGGAATTAAAGATCGTACAATTGGATAAAGCCAATATTTTACGTGGGTGATCTATTGAAAATATTTTGAACTAGTCCTATGTCCATAACAAAAAGCTTTTTATAACATACAGTATTGTATCACATACAGTATTATAACAAATATAGTAGTGTAGATGATACAAATTGCTTAGTAATATCAAAGGAATCGACTCGAATACGTTAATAGAAACCGAAGCACATCGTAAGTTTCTTGAAAACTTTGAAAGTGACCTATTACGTGGAATAGGCAAAATTACCATTTTAAAAGTAATCAAAAACCATGGCAAAGAAGGAGTATATGGATACCAACTCCTTAAGGATCTTAAAGAGTTAACAAATAATATGTTAATTATTAAAGAAGGAACTCTTTATCCTTTATTAAGAAATCTTGAGAAATGGCAATCTAAAAATAGTAAACTTTCTTTGATTAATTCTTATAGACAAATTGAAGAAGATCGTCCGAGGAAATACTATTATATTACAGAAGAGGGCGAAAGAATTCTTTCTCACCTAGAAGGTTTTTTTCTCAAACTACTTGAGGCAATTTCGGATATAAATGATTTTCAAATCATCCTGAATGAGGAAAAATATCTTTATTGCCAAAACTGTAAAAATAGAATCCTTGATTCAGACATTGATATTCAATTCTGTGAAATTTGTGGATTTAAGTTAAGAAATGTAAATCTAGAGGAATAGAAATGACAATAGAAAACAAAAAGCTAGTAGATGATTTCCTTAAAGAAATCAAAAAACACTTGCCAGAATGGCTTAAAAGTAATGATGAAAAATTAGAAGACGTTTTATTTGAGATAAGTTCTCATGTTTGGGATAGTGCACAAGAAATAGCCGGATCTGATGAACTGGATCCAGAAGCTATTCAAGAAGCAATAAATCGACTAGGAAATCCAAAAGAAATAGCAAAAAATTACAAAAAGCGTGGAACTCCTAAATATTTTATTTCAGAGGAACTCTGGTCAATTTTTACAAAGGTTATTTCGTATCTCACCTTAATCACATTTCTAATCATATTGATTGTTCAAGTTGTTTTGGTTGAACCAAATAATCTCCTTCAAGCCTTTATCAACGGGCTTACTATAGCTTATCCAGTTATTATAACCTTCATATTGGTAATTATAGGAATATTTGTTGGTCTGTCGGAAGAAGGATTTTTTCCAAAAGATTTGATTCCAAATAATGAAACAAAAGATTCCAAATCAAATTATTTTAAACCTGATGAATTCCTTGTTACTGGTCTATTAGGTATAATATTTGGATTATTTATGATACTTTTACCAGTTGATATGATAAATCTATTTAGAATAGTTGTAAATCTAATCATTGGATTATTTGGTTACAGTCCTTTACCAGTGTATATCACTATGTCGATCGAAGTACAAATTCTGATTACATTAATGGGAATAGTGGCAATTATTGCTGGTACCGTTAATTTACTTAAAATAAGATCAAAAGATATTGGTTTTCAGCTAGCTATGAATACTGGCTTGATGTTTGCAAGAATAGCAGATTTTGGGTTTACACTCTATATAGTTGTAAATTTGCACTTATTTTCAGAAGTCTTACCACTAGCTAATAATACATTAATAATTCTTGGAGTTCTGATAATTATTTTTACGATCATTGACATCATCAATAATTTATCAAAAAATGTCAAGCTTTATGGGTTACTTGAAGAAGAAAAGATCTAAATAAGCTAATAAATGTAAATGAAACAATAAATGGAGAAATAAAGATGAAAGCAATAGTAGCTACGAAAATCGGATCGCCAAAGTTTTTAGAATTAAAAGAGATAGAAAAATCCACTCCAAAAGATAAGGAGGTACTGATTAAAGTTCATGCAGCAACGGTAACAATAGGAGATGTGATAATGCAAAAACTTAGGTTTCCTCTCTGGCTCTTTTTCCATTTGTTTGGTATAAAGAGAAAAAAAATTCCTGGGCATGAACTAGCTGGAACGGTTGAAGCTATAGGGAAAGGAGTCACTAAATTCAAAGTTGGTGATCAAGTTTTTGGAACTACTTCCGGATTTAGCGTCGGTGCAAATGCTGAGTACATTTGTTTGCCTGAGGAATGGTCAAAAGGTGTACTAGAATTAAAACCAACCAATATGGCGTTTGAAGAAGCGGCTGCCGTTCCAATTGGAGGAATGACAGCATTACATATTCTTAGAAAGGGGAATATTCAGAACGGTCAGAAAGTGCTTATTTATGGAGCCTCAGGAAGCGTTGGAACATTTGGAGTACAGATTGCTAAGGCTTTCGGAGCAGAGGTTACTGGGGTATGTAGCACCACGAATTTAGATTTGATAAAATCCTTAGGAGCGGACAAGGTTATAGATTATACTCAAGAAAATTTTACCCAGCATAGTGAGAAATACGATGTTATTTTTGACGCAGTGATTAAAACTTCTGCTAAAGCTTGCAAAAATATACTAGCGAAAGATGGAATGTTTCTATCAGCTAGATCACCAACTAGTGAATCGAATGAAAAATTATTGTTTCTTAAAGAGCTCATTGAATCAGGAAAACTAAAATCAGTCATTGATAGACGATACCCACTGGATCAAGTCCCAGAAGCTCATAGATATGTCGATACTGGTAGAAAGAAGGGAAACGTAGTTATCACTGTCCTCCATAATGGATGAAACAGAACCTAAGATCGGAAATGTAATCATAGCAATTAACTATAATAGCAAATCCTAAGAAAGCATTTTATAATAATTGGTGAAAAAAATGGAGAAAAAATATGGAAAAAATATGTCTGTTATGGGTTATTATTTCAAAAATACACTTAGATACTGGAGAAAATCTTTCCGGATGATGTTTTTTTATGAAAAAACTGAATGGTCTGAGATAACAGTCGACGAATTAAATGAGCGTTTTGCTTCAAATAATCCACCGTTAGTACTTGATATTCGTACCGTTAAGGAATATACAGATGGACACATTCCAACAGCTAGGCATATTTATGTTACTGATATAAAATCGAATTTAGAGAATCTGCAGTCATTTAAGGAAAAGGAAATTGTAACTGTCTGTCCTGGAGGAGGTTTATCCTTGGTTGCTGTTGATATTTTAGTTGACGCTGGTTTTAAAGATGTTAAGAGCTTAAAGGATGGAATGGATCTATGGACTGAAAAGGGATACCCAATTACTACCGATAGTGAATTTTTTTACCCTTCTAAGAAAGATCAAGCAAAAATAATTAGAGAAATGCAATCCTTAGATAAAGAATATAGCGGTAAAATACATCATCGTATAGATGCACGTGGGCTAAGCTGTCCTCAACCTATCATGAAATCCGTTAAAGCTATGAGGACGTTGGAAATTGGTCAAGTTTTAGAGATTTTGACCACTGATCCAGGTAGTAAAGCTGATATTCCTGCTTGGACCCGTTCTACTGGTCAGGAGCTCTTAACATTTGAAGAACGGGATACTAATGATTTCCGTTTTCTAGTTAGGAAAGAGAAATGAAAATTATGTAAATTTTAACATATATTCTCTTAACAACATTAATAAAGTAAAGAAGTTTGAAATCTCTACCTTAACGTTAAAGTTCTTCAAAAACTCAATTGATAAGAATTTATGAATGGAGACTTGGTGTTAAATTTGGAAAATAGAGTAAATGAAAATATTGTCAATAAAAAATCGAAATTAGAATCAATTAAGGATCATTTCTCCAAGACTGCAGAGGAAGAGTTAGGCGATGAAATTGCCTCTGATGATATAGCAGCATCTATTTTTCTAATTGTAGTGAATGGTTTGATTGGATTGTACTTCATTGTCCATCAGATCGGGTCAACAGGATTCTTCACTTCAAAGTTCAGTATTTTCGAGATGGTCATGCTTTACGGAACATTGCTTTATTGGATTACTACATCATTATTGATACTCTTAGGACAAAAGCATCCTTCTCGAGATCTAGATTCTTATGGTGGACTTTTTTTTGCGACTTTTGCCATTGCTTGGCTCTTCATAGTTTTCCCTTTTGAGTTTACTTATTTTGCAGATGCACTGCCAGATTTCCTCAGATTCTTCTTGCAGTGGATTTCCAATGAAATAGCTCTGGTGATACTAGTTCTTCTCTTTATAGCTCACCTAATTTTAGCAGTATACTCACTTATATTACGGTTATATGTTCGCAAAATACGGATTACAAGTTGAAAAAATGGTGAAAAATATGAATAATAATAGTAATGAGAAACAAAGAATGAAAGCAATAATCTATGAAGAATATGGTCCTCCTGAGGTACTTAAACTGGCAGAAGTAGACAAACCTATTCCGAAGAAAAATGAAGTATTAGTAAGAATTTTTGCTACAACAATTGGTTATGGGGAAATAGTAGCTCGGAATTTTAGAAACGTTTCACCTAGGAAGTTTGCAATGCCTTTATTGTTTTGGCTAATCGCGAAAATAGCATTCGGTATTAGAAAACCACGCAATAAGATCCTAGGAAGTCAATTTTCTGGTGTAATTGAAGCAGTTGGTGAAGATGTGACACCTGGATTATGGAAAGTAGGTGATCAGGTTTTTGGGTATACAAGTCAAAGTATGAAGACTTATGCAGAATACATAACTCTACCAGAAGATGGGATACTTACGCTAAAACCCTCTAATGTGAATTTTGAGGAAGCAGCCATCTTGCCCTACGGAGGAATAATGGCATGGACATTGCTTAGAGATAAGGTAAATCTTCAACCAGGGCAAAAAATTCTGATTAATGGCGCTTCTGGAGGTATAGGGTCCGCTATTGTCCAGTTAGCTAAATCACAATTTGGTGTGAACGTCACTGGGGTGTGTAGTACCCCACGATTAGATTTTGTCAAATCTTTGGGGGCTGATAAGGTTATTGATTATACTAAAGAGGATTTCACAAAGACTGGCGAGACTTATGATTTTATTTTTGGCGGATTAGGCAAAACATCTTTTTCCAAGGTTAAAAACTCTCTCAATCCAAACGGATACTACGTTTTAACCAGTTTCAAAATGAGACAGCTTGGTCAAATGCTCAGATCCAAGCTCTTTGGTAATAAGAAAGTAATTTGTGTGCTGTTACCTGAAAAGGGCGAAGATCTAAGAGAAGTCAAAAAACTCATAGAAGAAAGAAAACTAAAAGCATTCATTGATAAAAGTTTTCCCTTCGAACAGATGGCTGAGGCGCATCGTTATGTCGAGGAAGGCCGCCATAAGGGGCATGTAGTCATAACATTAAATCATTAAAACGAATCTTACCATATTTATCTCATAGGTGTTTTTGAAATGAGCATAAGTAAACGTAGAATGTTTCTTAAACTCTTAAGACTATGGTTGTGGTCCATTATAAAAAGAGGGTGGTATCTGCCGGAAATTCCCGAAATTACGAACGAGGAAGTGTATAATCGTTTGAATACTAAAAATGCTCCATTATTACTTGATCTTCGCGATCTAGTAGAATTTTATGGTAATGGAGAGTATAAATATGAAAAATATGGCCATATTCCTAATTCAAAATGGATACGTCTTATGGAACTTTCATCTCACCTTGAGGAGCTTCAAGAATTTAAATATAAAGAAATTGTCACTATTTGTCAAGGTGGGGGAATGTCTTTGGTAGCAGTTCAAATTATGGTTGAAGCAGGATTTACTGATGTAAAAAGCTTAAAGGGGGGTATTAAAGGATATAAAAAGAAAGGTTACCCCTTAATTAGGACTACTGAAGATGAGCTTCCTCTTGAAGAGATTAAACTTGGATCTTTTGATTACAGATCTAAGACAATCGAAGAAGTACTTCCGATGATTGAAAAATATAAAGGTGAAATACATTTTACTGTAGACGCACGCGGTTTAACCTGTCCTCAACCCATTTTGAGATCCGTTAAAGCACTTAAATCATTGGAGACTGAGCAAATGTTAGAGATTCTTACTACTGACCCCGGTAGTAAATCTGATATTCCTGCTTGGGCTCGTTCTACTGGTCAGGAACTCTTAGGTTTTGAGGAACATAATCCTAAAGAATTTCGATTTATTGTTAAGAAGAAGAAATAATGCCTCTACAAAGGAGAACATGAATGAAATTACAATTAAATGCTCTTCCTTTATGGGTTTCTGATTTATTGGATGATTGTCTGTGCTATATTGTTGATTTGTAACAAAAACATAATAAATAAACCTGACAAGCTTGAAGGAATTGACTTAACTTTATCTTATTTTCCTTTTTTCCTCTTCGATACAATTTTAAAAATTGAACCACAATTAAACTACAAAAATGACCTAATGAATGCAAATTTCCTCTGAGGATACTATCATGAAAGAGGTTTTTCTAGTCATTAATCCTGTTGCTGCTGGAGGACGAGGTGAAACGATTTGGGAGGATCAAATTAAGCCACTAATGGATAACTACGATTTGGAATATGATTTTGAATTCACTTTGTCTCCTCAACATGCGATTGAAATAGCAAAAAGCCGAGTTAATGAAGGGTACAAGATTATTTGCTCTGTGGGTGGGGATGGAACTGCAAATGAGGTGATAAATGGTATTTTAAAAGCTGAAAAAGCAGGAATTTTCTCTGCAATTCCTGTTGGGACTGGAAACGATGTTCCTACTATCTATGGGATACCAGAAGGAGATTTAGAAGCTGCTGTACAATGCTTGGTTAAAGGTCAAAATAATACTTTCGATGTAGGATACTGTGAAAGCGCAGATCGCTATTTTGGTGGAGTAGCTTCAATGGGATTTGATGCTGAGGTAGCTTATAGGATAAATAAAGGATCAAAAAGAATATTTGGCACAAAAAGTTATCAATTAGCTCTTGGAAGAACTTTGGTAAAATTTAAGCCATATGACCTATCAATTCGAATAAATGATGAAGACCAGATAATAAAGGGCCAAAGAATGTTACTCGCAATAGGTAATGGAAAACGATATGGAGGGGGAATGCATATCTGTCCCAATGCAGATGTAACAGATGGTAAATTTACAGTAACTACAGTGGGAAAAATTAGTCGAATCACTCTCCTAAGGTTTTTTTCTACAGTTTATGAGGGCAATCATCTCAGTCACAACAGTGTTGAAACGTTTGAGGGGGAATCGATACATGTGGATTCTCCAAAAAAGAAATGTCTTTATCAGGTTGATGGTGAAATCATGGGGTATTTACCTGAAACCTTTACTACTATGCCAAATCATCTTACTGTTCGAGTACCTGCCCCATGGTTATCATATGCAGAAATTTGGAAGAATAGAAAGTATGGTAATCCTTTTACAGGAAATAAGCTTTTATTAGCTAAACTCGCTTATCTTAACCCCATTTCAAATTATAAAAGAGGACTTGATTGGAATCATATCGAGGAGAAAGAAATCGCAGAAGATCACTCAAAAGATGAAATTATGGGTAATGATGCAAGTAATATTCTATATCTGAAAGAAAAGCATTTTTCAAAAAGATTGATTTTTTTCTTGATTAGAACCTTTTTACAAACAGTCAGTTTATCTATTGCCTTTACAGCTCCAATTACTTTTCCGTGGTTTTTTGATATCGTTTTTCCAGATCTATTAGCTCTAATTCCACCAGAAATTACTTCCTTTATTAAAAATTTAATCACTGCAATACAATCTCTTTTTATACCACCTCCGTGGTTAGAACCTTTAATTAGGTTTTTCATGGATCTTTCTGCAATCATTAACCCCTTTCTTATTTTTTCAGTATTAATGATTATGTTCAATAAAATTAAAGTTCTTTCTGATGAGGAGTATCAAGATCCATTCACCTCTACAAATGGAACTCCTACATCTACTGGTTATTTTTTGGAATCCATTAAAAGAAAGTTTAATCTTGGTTTTTCATCTGCCACTCAAGTTTTACTTATAGTTTCTTCTTTTGTATCTTTCTTCTTAGTAATTAGAAGGGCTCGAGGTATTTTATTTGAAGTTATGACAACGAAAGAAGAAATAAAGCACCTTGAAAAAGTAAAAAAAGTCTTCCTCAAATACTGCAACGAGGGTACCTATACCGATATTAACTATTCTAAAAATAGACTATCTGAATCAAAAAAGACAAAAATTTTTGCGAATCTAGTGAAATATGGGCCTATGGTATCAATGATCATTCCCGTCCTACTTGCAGTAATTTATGTTGTATTATAATGAATAAATAAGTAATCGTTTACTTGATGATGAAAAGCTATAATTTTGTTACAACAAAACCTAATTAATCCACTTTACTTTCAATATCATCATATTTATCTATTTGGCATAACTGTAAACTTATATCCCACAATTTTGCTGCTAATTCATCATCAAGAGCTTTTTCAACAATATTTTTTTCTTCCAACTCATCATAATAACTTCCATTAGTAACAATATGGGGATTTAATGCAAGATTGACAGGTCCTTTTGCTCCAACCTCTATTGGTTTCAGGAATCTCTTAACACATTTGAGTAAGACTCCTATTATTCCTTGAAAATCTCCTAATCCTGTGCGAATCACACCTGGATGGACCGCATTGATAATCACACCTGAATTTTCTAAAATTGGTGCAATTTTTCGCATAAACAAAATACCACATAATTTGGAATTCATATAAGTTTTAATTCTACCGAAATCCTTTCCCCATGGAGTAAACTCGGGATCAAAATTTCCCCATTGATATAATCCTGCATTAACAAGGACAATTCTTGAAGGGGTACCCTCCTTTAAAAGTGACAGAAGATGATGCGTTAAATAGAAAGGGGCTAGATAATTCACCATAAATGCAAGTTCCAATCCATCTTCAGTTTTTTGTAATTTGGAGGGCCATACCCCTGCATTGTGAATTAGAATATTGATGTACTTAAATCGTTTACGGAGTGCACTTGCTAAGTTTTCAATATTTTTAATAGAAGAAAGATCTCCTGTTACTAGCTGAGCAGATTCCTTACCATATGTGTTTATAAGGGATTTTAAAACTTCACCTCCAATATTAGCATTTCTGCATACTAGTATTACATGATGACCACGTTGTGCTAAATCTTCAACTATCCCTCGGCCAATTCCCCGATTAGCTCCTGTAACAATACAGATCTTCTTTTTCATAAATTCGAGTCCTTAATATTAGTAATTTCAACAAAAATGGTGATTTATTTATACAAAGTTTCATTCTTTAAGAATTTAATCCTCGTTATTATTATAATAACTGGAGAGTTATAAAAAAATACTCAAAAACGTCTACTAAAAGATTTTGTCTGATTGAATTAATCCACCAAATAGATTAACTTGAACTAGGTTCATTGAAAAATGATACTGCTGACCAGCGCCTAGTGCTGAAACAGATGTACCATCACTTCTAATACTACGTCTAGATTGTGTGAATATTCTTTAGATAAGCAGGAATAAATCATCCAATTTGTCAATTGTCCTACTCTACTGTTCGTTTTAAGATTTAACTTCCCATCCTCTGTTAAGAACATCTATATAAACATCTTGAGGCATTAATTCCTGACTTATCGTCGATAGATATTCAGGAGATATTTTTCCTTGTGTAATAATTTGATTTCCAGCTATTTTTGCAGCTGAAGTTATTTCTGCAAAGACAGGTTCTTTACGTAATGGCACTAAAGCGACTGAATGAGGCCTTAATAAGGCACCTGCAAACTCCCTGTTAAAATTATTACAAAATGCTTTAAAATATCTAATCATTGGATCAAAATTCTCCATCTTCCACCACGCAGCACTAGAAACATATACAACTTTTCCAGTTTTCACTTCTTCTCTCAGGGGATGTCGGCAACGACCAGCGCGTAACTCTGTAATGGGTTTCAACAAAGGAATCAAGCGATCTATTAATGTCTTCATTGATCCATTTATTCCGTCACAATAGATTGGAGAAGCGAAAATCCAAAGGTCCGCGTTCTGAAATTTGGGAAGTAAAGCAGCCATATCATCTTTCTGAGCACATTCTCCTGGCGTTTTGGTCCAACATTGATAACACGACCGGCAAAAATTAATGGTAAGTTCTTTAGAAAAAAAAAGCTCTAAATCCGCATTACTTTCACGAATCCCTTCAAGAAAAGGTTTTAAGATATTAGCGGTCAATCCTTTGTTTTTACGAGGACTACTATTGATTGCGATAACTTTCATATAAGTATTCACCAAATTAGCTTTATAGTCTGGAGAAAATAGAGTATTAACCTACATTCCATTTGTAAACATCCTATTTAAGAGATCTTTGTTTGAATAATACCTCAATTGCAGTTGATCTGCACTAATAGAAATTTTTAACTTCAGTCACTTCAAGATTTCATAAACAGTGAAATACTTGAGCAGATTTCAAAATTTATTATTTTTTTGTTTCTTTTTTATTTTCATTTTTCCTTTTTTCTGGTCATCATCGATAATTCAGTCTACAGAGCCTGAGTACTGGCCTACTGAGGATTGGTTAACATCTGATCCCATTGTTCAAGAAATGAATTCTAGGATACTAAATGAAATACCAAATTATATTGACCATAACAATATTGCTGTAGATAGTATTCTTATTATCCGTAATGGGTACCTTGTACTTGAGGAGTACTGGAATGGGTATACCAAGAATTCAAAGCATATCATTTATTCAATTACAAAGAGTGTGATGTCTGGGCTTATTGGTATTGCCTTAAAGCTGGATTATATTCCTAGTCTCGATACTAAAATTATCGATATTTTTTCGGACCTCACTATAGAGAATTTAGATTCACGTAAAAGAAATATCACGGTGAAACATCTTCTAACCATGACAGCTGGTTTTCAATGGAATGAAATGGTTTCATACTTCAATAGCACGAATACATTTCACCAACTTTGGGAAAGTTCAAACTGGGTGGAATTTATCCTTAATAGGCCTATGGCTATAGAACCAGGGTTTTTATTCAATTATAATTCTGGTGCTTCTCATCTATTATCAGCTATTATTCAAAAAACAACTGGTAATTCCACTTTATCTTTTGCAATGACTCATCTGTTCAAACCACTTGGGATTACTGATATCAGTTGGATGAAGGATCCGCAAGGTGTTTACTTTGGCGGAAGCGAATTAAGAATGCACCCCCGAGATCTTGCGAAAATTAGTTACTTATATTTAAATAACGGCAAATGGAATGGTTCTCAAATTATCCCTAGTGATTACATAAATCAGAGTCTGACGCCTTATATTCCTTATTCTGGAAACTGGAGTTATTGTTACCAATGGTATACTAATCATGTTACTGGGATGTTTGCTGCGGTGGGATGGGGAGGTCAAAGAATATATGTGGCGCCTGATCAGAATTTAATGATAATATTTACAGCTAATCTCGCTGAGGAACAAACTCCTTATTGGACTCTCATATATGAGTATATTATTCCTTCAATAGAAGATTTTACTACTGATATTAGCAGTTCAAGGACAGTTAAATCTGTTATTGTGCTCATAGGAATTACTAGCTTGATTTTAATAGTACACATACGCAATAAAAAAAAAGGAACACGATGAGGAAATATTCGGAAAAGTTAGCGAAAAAACAGCAAATAATGATGATGCTCAAATAAGCTGTAAAAGAAATAGAATATTGGATATTAATATATCTAATTTTCTATTTAGGTATATTAGGATATTCCTAAATACCTAGAGTAATACATTCTTAGTTTTATTGTGAGGTATACTTCTTCCCAAATTACCCGAATACCAGCTGGATTCAGTAAACTCTGATGCAAATATTTATATTTCATTTTGTAAAATGAAAGCAAGCTAAGAACATTATGGAGCTCTCATTATGAATATTTTAGAGATAACAGGATTAGAACAACTCTTTTTAGGCTTGTTCTTAATAGCACATGGTTTAATACATCTTATTTTTCTAATATATAGTTATGATAAAAACAGTAATGTTTACACAGGTTGGTCAGGACGATCTTGGCTCTTAGATAAATTCATACCCTTGAAATTAACTACTTATATTGGAAAAATGACTTGGATTCTTATTATGGTTTTATTTGTCTTGAGTGGATTAGCTGTTCTCGATTTATTGCCTCTTGATGATTTTTTAGTACTACTAATAGTCATTTCTTCTACTGTTGCTACTTTAGCATTTATCATTTTCTACAATGGGCTATCTCCGACACCTTATCATTGGGTACTTGGAGTAGTAATTAATTTGGCCTTCATTGTCTTTATAATCATCTTTCCCAATGATATCTCGTTATTATTGCCTATCTTGATACTCATATGGTTGTGGGGTATGTTCTTCCATACGAGAATTATCCCCAAAAGAACAGCTGAATAGGTTAAGAGAGTATCCTATTCCCTTTTTCCTTTTTTTCACGTTATAGAAGTTAAATAAGGAGAAATCTTCCTCTAGAGTGATGAATTTATCTTTAAAGCTATTAATATCTTTGATCTAGGAAAGAGTTTGTTATTATAAGCCGAAGAGGAATTAGATCATGCGATTGAGATGTTTCATTCAATAGAGAAAAAAATCGTAGGTTGTTTTGGTACATTTAA
>JBHLKP010000105.1:0-10271 GCA_048886525.1 Candidatus Hodarchaeota archaeon
AGAAGTGAAAAAGATCCCGCTCTACTTTTCATGAAAGGTATCAAGATTTATAGGAGGTAATGGAAGACTACCATACAAAGGAGAAAACCCTATCTAACCACCAATGAAAGCAAAAAATTGTATTCTAATCCCGTATCCTCACCGATTGATTGCATTTATCAGACAATTGTTATTATTTTTTATAATTTTTCAATAAATAATACTAAAAATAGTAAAAACATTAAAAACAACTTTTTACTGAGCTTTAAAAAGAGCCTTTTTGGTGATATAGCGTTGGATACAGAAGTAGCTATTGAAGTAGAGGATTTATGCAAGACCTATGGTAGAAGTGCACAATCCGTCGAAGCTGTAAGAGGGATCTCACTGAAGATCAAGAAAGGGGAACTTTTCGGATTTCTAGGTCCTAATGGTGCTGGTAAAACAACTTCATTAAAAATGATGATTGGTTTACTAAATCCCACTAGGGGTAAGGTTCTTATTTTAGGAAAAAATCCAAAAGAAAAGAAAAATGCGTCAGAGCTTAAAAGAAAGATCGGTATTATTCCCCAAGATATAACGGTGTATGAGGATCTAACTGTTGAGGAAAATATGTGGTTTATGGCAAAGATATATCGATTATCAATGGACAATGCCAGAGAGCGTATTGAGAACCTGATCAATAGAATAGGTTTAGAAGAAAAGCGAAAAGCTCTTGCTAGAAATCTCTCTGGTGGCCAAAAAAGGCGATTGAACCTTATTATGAGCATTATTCATGATCCAGAGATCATACTTTGCGACGAACCAACACCAGGTTTGGATCCCCAATCAAGTGTGAAGGTATGGGAATTCATCAAAGATCTGACTAAAAGAGAAAAACGAACAGTTGTATTAACAACGCACCTTATGGAAGAAGCAGATCGGCTCAGTGATAGGGTAGCAATCATAGATAAGGGTAAAATACTTGTTATAGACACACCTGCAAAACTCAAGGCTTCAATAGGTGAGGGTGATCTTTTAGAAATAGTGATTAATAATAAAGACAAATTGGATGAAGCTAAAGAGGATTTATCTAAGTTTAAGGGTGTTCAAGAGGTAATCATTACCAATGATAGGCTGATTGTCCGTTGTTTGGATGCAGTTTCTAAGATGGCTACTTTATTAAATACAGTCGAAAATATTGGTGTCGAAATTGAGCATCTAGGGATGCGTAATACAACACTTGAAGATGTATTCATCCATTTGACTGGTAAAACACTAAGAGAATGATTCGAAACAGAAAGGAGGAATTTTCATGGATTTACCAGTATTTTTAGCAGTTACAAAAAGCTTCGGAAAACAATTTACCCGTAACAGATTTGCACTTATCCTTTTAGTTTTTCTACCAGGATTTATGATTTTTGCCTTTTTTTTCGGTTTTTCTTCTGTAAGAACAGCTGGCGCCTCTACATACAATTTAGCTGTTATAAATAATGACATGGGATTAGTGGAGGATGTTCAATCAGTTCTTCAACAGCTTATAGCATCTGGATATGATTTAGGTACTTTAAGTAACGATACCGTCGAAAATGGCTTTGCAACAGATTTTATAAGCACGATGGGCTCTGTTAACTATACAGGGGAAAATGGGATAAAGATATTCAACATTTATCCTAATATAGACAATGAAGAGGAAGCACGGAAATTAGTTGAGAGTCGGGAGGTAGATGCTCTTGTAATTTTTCCTGATACATTTTCAAACGCAACACTTGCCGCTATAAATGATGCTTTCTATATCCAAAACGGAACCTATGATCTGGATGACATTATACGTTTAAATCATCCATTTCCTAATACTATCCCTGATTTTCCAACTGCTGATAATGCGACTGTCAGAAGTATTGGAGATAAAGGATATCTGAACTACAGAATCACTGAAATGATACTTGAATTGTTTATCAACGAATACAAAAAAGCTGTTTCCTCTTTGAATTATCCAGTGGAAATAGTGATAGATCTCAGTGAGATATCTGTGCGTAATTATACAGTATTCGATGTTATCGTACCAGGAATGTTTGTTTTCGGTGTTTTAGCACAGGCTGGAATCCTTTCTTCCTACTTAACAAGCGAGATACAAACACCAAATAAAACAATGACACGGATACGCCTTTCGCTTATTAAATCCTGGGAATATGTCACAGGAGCTAGTTGCCTCCAATTACTCGTAACCCCTATACAGATCATTGTATTGATGGGAATGGCTATTATTCTTGGTTTTCAACCAGAAGGGAGTATTTTACAAGGATTTTTCATTCTATGGCTATCTACTCTTTTTCCTCTTGCAATAACTTTCATTGCAGCGTCAATCTTCTCCTCAGCCGAGTTAGTGGGCCAGTTAATCGGTTTTGGTGTAACTCCTCTAGCTTTCGCTTCAGGGGCATTCATCGATGTCCCCAAAGTTACTTTGATACCCCAGATTTTTCCAACTGCATCAGGTTCAGTAAGAGATTTAGTTCTCTGGGATTTATTACCTTCTACCCATGCTATCAATGCTCTAAGATCAGTCTTACTCTATAACTTTAGTATAATCGATGTTATTGCTGATCTTGCAGCTCTAGTGATACTAAGCAGCATTTTGTTTGTGATAGGAATTTTTCTGTATTCCAAGCGGAGATTCAAAGGTGATATTTAGAAAGGAGAATGTTAAAGATGGTTCTTGTCTTAGATGTGTTTATCAGAGGGATTAAACAAACCTACCGATCACCGGCTCAGATTTTTCTGGTTATTGGCTTTCCCATAGGGTTTATACTAACATTTTCCTTTATTTTTGGTGGCGGTGCATCAATTTTTGGTGGTAGCACGTCTTATACCATTGGTGTTATAAACAATGATGTTATTGAACCAAGCTGGCAAGCTAATTTTGAAAACTACACTGTTCCAGGAGCTAACACAATTTTCGAAGAAGGATTTGGAGAATACTTCATATTAAGCTTGAAAGGTGAATCAGAGCTTAATTTAACTAGTTTTCATTTTTTAGTGAAGGAATTTAGCTCTATTAGTGAAGTTACCAGTCAGATAAAGTCACAAACAATAATTTTGTGTATCATCATACCTGAAAACTTCTCCCAGACTATCTTAGGCGCTATTAATTATAAAGCCATATTATCTGAAGGAATGCCTATAGAACCAGGATTAGAGATGGTTAATACATCTGTGGAACTTCTCGGTGATAGTAGCTATCAAGCCTTCCAAGAAGTTCAAACTGAAATTTCTGAGGCACTATCACGATTTAAAGACCATTATTATGGCATTGAACTCCCTGGTGGTTATTTCGACCTCTATAATGAAGATGTAAGTTCGTTCGAGATTACTCCTGTTGACCAGTTCATTCCAGGCTTCATAGTTTTCGGCATATTGTTAGGAGCAGCTAGCATAGGGTTCATTATTGGAAAAGAGCGAACTCATGGTACCCTTGATAGGTTACGGATAAGTCAGATACGTCCAGTAGAATACTTATTAGGTATATCAGTAGGACAGGTAATATTTCTTACTCTTCAGATCATCCTGATGCTGTTAACAGCTTATTTCACTGGTTTCAAAGGCAGGGGAAATCCAATCTATGCCATTTTCCTAGGGATTTTGAGTACAATCCCAGTTATTGGTTTAGGACTTCTCATTGCAGCAATGGATAAAAAAGGTGAAAACGCTCCAGGAATTGCAGCAGTCTTATCTGGACCATTTGGTTTTCTTTCAGGAGCATTCATTCCGCTACCTGAAGTAATATTGATACCCAATTTTATACCCATTGGTACTGGTGGAAGAAGGGCTCTACAGTTGTGGGATTTAAACCCATTTGCCCAATTAGTGAGAGCATTGAATAGGATTTTGTTACATCAGGATAATCTAAATGACTTAGTGCCAGAGATCATGCTTTTCATGATCGGTGGAATACCCATATTCCTGATAGGGGCAGTTTTATTCACATGGAGAGTATTTAAAGACTGAATAACACAATTTCTTGCTGTCTTCCTCTCCTATTTCTCAACTAGGAATAACGTTCATATAAGTTAACAAATAAAAAACCGAGTGTAAAATATCTAGTTCTCTTTCAATGCTTTATTATATGAATTCATTGATGGCTTTATTTGACTAAAAATAGTACATTTTGAAAAAAGAACCACCCAAGTAAAGTAACAATTATTAAACCTATAATATCAAGAACTATTCCAATTTTAAATATCTCCTTAACTTGAAAATATCCAGTACTATATGCTATCATTGTCGGAGGAGTACCAATTATTACTGCAAAGTCTACACTTGAAACAATGGCCACTACAAGTGCGGTTAATACTGGATCTATACCTAACGTTATACCTAAGGGTATAACAATGGGTACAAGAATGCTTGCTGATGCTGTATTGCTAGCTATTCCTGTTAGAATTAAACTTAGAAATCCAAGAAATATTAGAATAAAAAAGGGATGAACATCCTTTAGAAACCCTAAATGTAGAGCTAACCAATCTGCAAGGCCTGTTTTCAAAATCACCGCTCCAAGAGTTAATCCACCTCCAAATGTCAATAAAGCATTCCAGTTGATTCGTGTTAAATCTTCTTGTATTAAATGTCCAGAAAAATACAAAAGAATTACTCCAATAACAGCAATAAATCCTGCATGTATTCTATGGAATTGTTCCATTAACCATAAACTAAAAACAAGTATAAAGACAAATAAAACAATAATCTGATCCTTACTTAGAGTATGGAGCTCTCTTTTCTTATTAATAGTTTTCAATTTAGCCATTTTCATTGCTTCATCAGAGATTGAGGGTTTAATACGAATCCATAAATAGAAAAACGTTACAGGTACTAGTAACAATAAAACTGGAATTCCAAATATAAACCATTCAATGAAAGAAATAGATAAGCCTGTATACTTATGCAATAAATCTACTGCGATATAATTAGGAGGAGTTCCAATTAGTGATCCTATCCCTCCAATAGTTGCTGAATATGCGATACCCAAAATCATCATTTTACGAAAAGATAAATATTCCTTATCTAAATATTCCATTAAACTAAGGCTAAGTGGAATAAATACAGCAACAGCTGCAGTATTTGACATAAACATTGAAAAGATTGCGCTAAGAGTCATCATAGAAAAAATTATCATTTTTGTATTAGCTGGTATAAGAGACAATATTGTAACTGATAAGAATGTATCTAATTTTACACGTTTCATTGCCTCCGCCATGAGAAAACCAGCAAAAAACAAAATAATAATTGGACTGAAGAACAAAGATAATGATCCCGTTGCACTATCAATATCGAAAATAACAATTAGAACAGGGATGAGTAAAGCGCTTGCAGACAAAGGAATGATTTCAGTCATCCATAAAAATGAAACCATTAAGAGTAATCCAAGAGCTATATCTGAAAATTTAATTATTTGAAACTCAAAAACTGCTTTCTGACTTATAATCTCTTTAGGTGAAAAATTTTCCTTGAAATTACCTTTTGATATTGAAGCGACAAAATCATTTAGTCTAAGACCCTCGGTAAAATTTTCTGTATTATTAATATTTACAGTAAATTTAATTTTTTTACCTACTTGTCCAGAATATGATTCAAATGAATTTAGAGTAATTTGGTAGTTATCAGATGTATTAGATAGAGTTTGGGGATTCTCTGGGAAATCAATACTAGAATTAAGCTTGAAATAAAAATCAACCTGAGTTATAATTTCTTCGTAGGTAAAGGTAACAGTTCCCTTATAATTACCGTCAGTCATTGTTGGAGGAGCTAATAAAAAACCTAGGAAGAATAACAAAATTGCAAATACGACAAATATGACCTTTTTTCTATTGATTTTTTTTTCTGGGTCAACAAACATCTAAAACATCCATTACCATTCGCAAAGGACTTCTATTTTAAATATTCTTAAAGAAAAACAATCCTTTCTTTTTTGAATAAGCTTGTCTTTGAGCTTGTTCAACCAATTTATGAAGAAAGTACTGTAGTGGGGTTCTTTAGATGTGTTATTCCTCTAGATCCCAATTAGGAGAGAGTTATTTCAGGGAACTTTGGTAGAATGATCGTACATATTGGTCATCAGGAGATCGAACCTTACTTAATAGAAGAAATCGAAAATAAAGTCCTTATGAAAGGTAAAAAGAAAATGAAAATGTTTTTTTTTTCTTCTTCCCCCAGCTTAGCTCCCTGTTATGATGAACTAAAATATATTCATCATCTTTTAATTAATCCTGCTTCTTTAATTTCAGATTGAGTTAATACTCTATTTTCTGAAAGATTGTAGAAAGTATCATTTATTAATTTATATTTGAACTCAAAAACATCGCTATACTCGTTAATGGCAATTACAACGATTTGAAATTCGCAATGAGGACAGAATAGAACTGGAAATTTACTAATGTATTTTTGAGAATACACATAGATAATATCACCTTTCTTTGGGAGTTTTTCGATGCAATTATCCATAAAGGGTAAAATAGTTTGTAAACAGTTAGGACACGCCCATTCTTTGACCACATACTGTAGAAATAATTGAACTACCGAGTTTAGAGAGCCGAAAAATTCTTGGGAAATTAATTTCTCTATTGTATCCTGATATAAATATGATTTCCAAACAAGCTCCGAATATTTCTGTTTTATTTCTTGGCGAAGTAAAATCGGATCATAAATATTATTTCTAGTCAAAGATTTTCACCTTATTTTTACCTAAAAATTAGTGTTGGGGAATGCAACACACTTCCCTTTTACTCAAAAAAATTTATCTAAAATGTTGTTTTAACCTTTTTAAATCATTTTAAACATCTTCATCCCAAAGTTTGCTGAAATCCACAGCTTAAGTTTTTATCAAATATTTCCGATCTGGTCTCTTTCTCATGTCATGATTTCCTTATCAATGTTCACATTAATAATAAGAAGAATGCATATTTCTTAATCAAAATTATTAGCGAATTTCATGTTTAATTTTCAGAATCAAAACCATTCAGAGTAGCATGAAGTTCATTTTTTCTCATGTAAGGGGGAGTATAGGGGGGATCATATTGGGCTAATTTAATCTGTTTATAAACAAGATTATTCTCCTCTAATAAACGAATGAAATTATTTTGTTTTGATTTTACCTTTTTTTCTGTTGTCCATCCTTTAAAAGTATATACTGCTCTGATTTCTTTCTTAACTTCCTTAATTTTTACTCTTGAATCAATGGGTTGAGGTAATGTACTTAATGTATATTTTTGAGGCATTATAAAGGCTATTTGATAACCACTATCACTCTTCTCTTGAATAACTGGTGCTGTCATCTCAATTTTTTCAGAAGTGGGTTCTTGAATAACTGGTGCCGTCATTTTAATTTTTTTAGAACTCAGATTTCCTCCAAAGATATAATTAGCTAATATACGAAACCCAGAGGTAGATGATCCATTAAAAGAGCTAAAAACATCGGTATAAGCAATAATATATGGGCTATATTCCCGTATTTCAAATTCTGGGAATTTTTTTATTAAGATATATTTTGGTTCCTCAATCCCTCTTGTAGTAAAATACGATAATGAAGTCCAAGCAACAATTAGAATACCAATTAAACATACAATAGAAAATATAAAATTTAAAACCATTGACATCACTTTTTGGTTTATTTTATAGATGTTAAAACAGGTTTATTTAACTTAATGTGCGAATAATGCTAAGATCCCTTTTTAAAGAAGAGTTCTTCATTATGCCATCATCTAGTCGAAAAGGAAGAATATTAATTTATATTGAAATTTTCAAATGAACGTTCTTATAAAATGGATGAGTGGTATGTCTTAGATTAAATTTTGTAACAGCTCGAGACTTAATTGATACGAGAATGAGTGTGAAACGAAGAACATAACAAAGAGAACAGGAAGTAATACCTTTTTTCAAACTCTGCATAGTCTAGTAATACTAGCTAGACCGTCGATGGAGTCATTATTGGCAGCACTGGTGTTTTGGGAATGATAATTAGTCTTCATTTTGCTCACTACCTCAGATAATTATGGGTATAATTGGAGGAATTCTCTTACTAGATAGCATAGATACTTTTAATGATTTCAAAGATATTGAATCAGATAAGATTTCCAAACCTTGGCGCCCTTTACCTCAAGTTAGAGTAAAACCTCTTATTGCATTCTTTGCAGCTATGAGCTTCTTGGTTTAGCTCGGCTTCTCCTGTTGTAAATGAACTTTGGGAGAAGGGAATTAGTACTGAATCAGCAATATATGCATTTTAGTATTATATTCTAGTAATTTAATAGCTTTATTTTTAATTTTATAGAAAATTTACAAGATCTGTAATGGTTGGAATATCCTAAGGATAGATTTTTCTACTTGGAATTATATTCCTTCCAATAGTGATTCTTATTGCTATTAAATTAATAATAATATTCTTTAGTCTCAACAAGAATGTTTGCGCTCTATTTTAATAATATACTAACATTATAGAGATTCCAAAGTTCCAGTTAAATTGGACAGTGAATAAATTTGAATAAATATCCATTTAATTTTTCGTTCGTTGAAAAACAGATCAGAAAAAAAACTTTTGGGGTTTTAACAACATTAAATAAAGACGGAACACCACATACTACTGGGATCCTTTATGGAGTTTCAGCACCTTCCGCTAAATTCGCATTATACAGTTTAACATCGAAATCTTATAAAAAAGTTCGAAATATAAAACAAAATCCAAAAGTATCTTTTCTCATACTTTTTCCGCATTATTATATCCGTTTTGCTCCTTCATCCACAGTAACTTTTCAAGGAGAAGCTGATTTCATTTCCGTGGATGACAAAGGCATTCAAGAAATATTTTCTAAAAAGCGTATACTTAGGTTTGTTATTAGGGAAATACAACATGGTGAACACGAAAATTTAACATTCATCAAAATCAAACCAAATCCGAAGGTATTATGTCATGGTTTAGGTTATAATGTATTTAAATTACGGAAAGCCCATAGACAAGGAGGTTATTCTGTAAGAATTCCATTGGGTAGATTATAACATAAGACTCTTTTCATCCAATAGTGTCATAAGCTGAGATATGTTCTTCTCAAAATTCTCATAAATAGTGTCAGATCAAGTTCCATCAGCTATCCTAATTATTTCTTATTTTTTTAATCAAAAATTTCTGACTTTCTTTTTTACAAAGAATTTTTGCTAAATCTCGACCATTGAGAAAGACTGCGGGGACACCTCCTCCTGGTTGAACCCATTGACCAGTCATATAGAAATTTTTGAGGTTTGGAAGTTCCTTTTTGATAAATTTTCTTGAAAAAATATTTTCGTTATCCCATCCTTGAATTGACCCTTTCCAATTACCAGTATACCTATGAAATGTTGCGGGAGTGGCTACATCAATCATATCAACATACGTTCTTATTTCACTAAAAGCCTTCTCCATGTTTTCAATGACTGTATCTACTATTATCTGTTTTTTCATTTCATAGGTTTCTTTGTCTGTTTCGCGTAATTCAGCCCAATAAGTATATTCATATGTTGGAAATTCCACATTTACAAGAGTTTTCCCTTCTGGTGCAAAACTATTGAAATCAAATATTCTGAAATCTATAGCCTCAAATTCCGTACCATCTGGTAAGAAAAATGGTTTTTCGAGCAATATTCTATCAACACCTGCCCCTGATTTAATTCTTTTATTCAATCCGATGGAGATGTAAATCCTTGACGGATTTAATTTAGATTTTTCGTAGGTTTCTTTTATATCCTTATTTAGATATTTTCCATCCAACATTTTGAAAATGGTTGTTTTCCCATCCATTGCGGAAATAACAATGTCAGCATTAATGACTTCTCCACTCTGTAGGGTAATTCCAGTGACAAAATCTTGTTTTAGATGAGGACTTGATGAGATATTAATATCTACTGCTTTTTTACTATAAAATATTTTCCCACCTAGCTCTAAGTACTTCTTTTCTATCAATTTACTAAATTTTAAAGCGCCTTTGATGGGAAAACCAGAGTTTCTTCTATCCATTTCAGCAAGTACAAGAATTTCAAATAATATAGGAGAAAGAAGATTTTTTATTATTTTTTGTAAAATGGGATGGCTAAAGTCATTCGAATATTGATCAGCGGTTAGATCATACCATTTTTTCATGAAACGAAGGGTGGGTATCTGTGGTATCATCTTTACAAAATCTAAAATATTATAGAACTCACGGGGTTTGCCAATTGTTTTAGAAAACATATCGGATTTTTGAAAATAACAAATCGCATCAATAAATTCATTTATAGCTTTTTCATCTTCGGGTGAAATC
>JBHLKP010000105.1:10371-12936 GCA_048886525.1 Candidatus Hodarchaeota archaeon
AAAACATATCGGATTTTTGAAAATAACAAATCGCATCAATAAATTCATTTATAGCTTTTTCATCTTCGGGTGAAATCTTTAATAGTGTTTCACGAAGATTATCTATATTAGATGGAACATCTATTTGTTTAAAACCATCTCCATCCCTATAATGTAAATTCATTCTATTTTTAAAGTAATGAAACTCAACTGATTCCATATCTATGATTTCATCCCAGATTTTATACATCAGAGAGCTAGGAGAAGACCCAACAAGTCCATGTATACTTCCTCCAATATGATATCCCTTTCTTTTCCAAGAAGTAGAACACCCTCCTGGGAGGTTATGCTGTTCATAAATTTGTGTAGAAAATCCATTCATTTGTAAGTAACAACCAACGGATAAACCTGCAATACCAGCTCCAATAATTACTACTGTTTTTACCATAATTCATCATCTTTTTCTTTACTAAAAATTAAAAATAGTGAGGTTGAAGTATTGATACTAGTTGAACTGTAATAACCCCACGATTATAACGATATTACCTATAGCAGCTCCTATTTGTGTACTAATAGGAAATGAGTTAAACCATACTATGAAAACAGCAAACGAGAGTATAACTGTCGGTATAGTTAATATTTTCCACCAACTAAATTCAAACCAAAAAGCTCCTGCGGAAATGAGAAATCCTAATATTACTACAAACCACAGGGTAGAAATAAGCCTTACAATCGTTTGGTCTAATTTGAGTTGTCCTGTTAATAACCAGGACTCATTCGCTGGCATTTCAGTCAGATCGACTAGTTCAAATATGTGTACCACCCCTAGAGTATGCCCAATTGCATGTACGACTACTGCGACTGCAAAAATAAGATCCCAATCAATTTTCATTTTTTTATTACTCCTGTTTAATATTCTTAAAATATCGGCAGATGTCTTGAAAGGTCATATCGACTCGTAAATGTCCTTTATCAAAATTTAATGTAAGAATTTCTTCGGAAAATGAGACAGACTCAAGTTTCCCAACATTAGCGGTTAATGAAAAGCTTTTTTCACTGATCTCAAATTTGAATGGAGATTCGACTTGTGTTTTGACTACAGTGAAATCGATATGGTGATCGTCTGACATTTGTAGGAAAAGGTCAAAAAATACAACATTAAAAATCTTCTTTGACGGTTCTAGTAATTTTTTCCAACCTGGAAATTATTTCAGAAATTGCTAAGAGCGCTGGGAAGAATTAATTTTGTATTCAGCTCTTTCCCAAAAATGATCCCACAATCTTGCTAGAAAGTTTAATCCTATATCGTCCGTGATATAAAAAGCATGATTGTAATCAATTTTTTCAGTTATTATTTCAGGGAATAATAGGAAACCATATTTCCCATCTACTATTGTCAAGGTAAGATTAATGACAGGTAGTGTTCGAATTTCGAAATATTTAGTAGAACTTTTTAACAATTCTAAATTAAGATTTTTTGACTTTGCATTCAAAGGCACGATAAGCAATGCTTCTTCAATCTGAACTTTACTTCCAGGGAAAGGTTGATCGACCATCATCTTAACTTCTTTAGTTGTTTTTTTACGAATTTCATCAATTTTAGACATGAAATAACCTGTTCCTGTAATCAGTTCACTATTCATCAAAGAATCAACGTCTCGTATGAAAGGAAATGGAAGATCAACTTTATGATTCATAAAATAGTCATAATTACTAATTAAAAACTCAATCGGAGATGTTAAGTTCAGGATGAAATCCCCTAAACTTGTCATTTGGTGAATTTTATCCCCTTTTTCAACTAAGTTAAGTTCCCGCATACGTGCCAAGTGACGTGATATTTCAGGTTTGGATATATCAAGATTTCGCGCAAGATCAGTAAGATTTTGAGGTCCCTCACTCATTAATCCTAATATTTTTAATCGAGTTGGATGTATTATATCTGTTAGTGTCACCAATGTCCTACAAATCCAAATAACAATTCATTTTGCCTTTTTGGAATGTTCAAATAGTTAATTTATAGAGTTAATCCTATTTTAAAAGAAATAATTATTATCGCATTATCTCAAAATAAGCTTTAGCTAAAAGCAAATAGGTTACTTGTTTTCTTTATTGTAAGATGTGAGATTTTCGAGAATTCTTTCCAAATATCTATCGAATTCATCCTTTTCCTGTTCAGTGAGGCCGCGATAAAAAAGCTCATTCATTTCACTGGACACTTGAACATATTTTTCTTGAAGTTTTTGGTTTTTTTCAGTTAGTTTTATTAGTGTCTTTCGACGATCCTTTTCAGAGGGAATTCTTTGTATGTGACCTTCGTCTTCTAGTCGTTTTAACATCGTTGTTAAAGTTGATTTTCCCAGTAATGTTGTTTTACTTAATTCACGTATAGAAATTCCGTCTTTTTTCCAAAGAGGAAACAAGATCCGCCCTTGTGCAGGATTAATTTCAGTAAGTTGATATTTTTTTAATTTCTTGGTGAATATTCTTCCTGCCAATTGGTGTATCTTAGCTATCAGGAATCCACCTGTTCTTTGTTCTCTCATTGAGCTCATAGATATCTCACGACCAGTTCTATTTTACTTTGCT
>JBHLKP010000106.1:0-1683 GCA_048886525.1 Candidatus Hodarchaeota archaeon
GCGAAACAACAAACTTACCTTTTGACTACATCAGTGTTTCAAAGCCAAAAGTTACACCAAATTGGGCCAAGGTTGGAGATACGCTTAATATTACAGAAATTACGGCTTATATTTCAAATGTAGGTCCAATTAATGATTCAATCATAACAAACCATACTTACGAGATAATTGACTTTGATTCAAGTGATATTGTATTAACAGGGGATTTAATCTATAATAATAATTCTCAAACATGGGAAGCAAATAATATTGGTATTACTAGCTTAACACAGGATAAATTTTATTCTGCAAGAGCAAGATTTAACTATCAGTCAATAGTTGGAGTTAGTAAATTGTCCCAAAAGTTCTGGTATGGGAACTCAGATCCCCCCATTGATCTAACACCCCCGACTATATCTAGTATACTTCAATCTCCACTAAAAGATGCAATAATCCGTTCAACAGATATTGTAAATGTATCATGTTTAGTAGAAGATGAAAGTGGAATATTGAATGTCACATTAAGCTATCATAATGGGAGTTGGTTTAAAGTTCTTATGCAATTTCAATCAGGACTCTATATAGGATCTATTCCACCTCAAAATCCTGGAAAAACAATACAATATAAGATCACGGCCATAGATAACTCGCCTCAGCAGAACTCAAATACTACAAACATCTTCCAATATGTTATAGCACTAGAATATAGTCCAGGTCAAGGTATAATCCCTCTAATCGGAATTTCGGGTATTATTGTTGGTGCAGTAGTTATTGCACTGAGAGCTGCTTCAATGCATAGACAAAAGTATGATCAAGTGTAAATAATAAAGAGGAACTAAACCTCCAGTTCCTCAACATCCTTTTTTCCTTCTTTAAAGAAATACATTTAATGCAAAATGATTCATTTAAGTGCATATTAAATTCTATCTATTCAGAAAAACAAATCAACGAATATTATTGATACATTCCATTTCTCGAATATAGAAGATTCATGATGAGCTTTAAATACTATAGAAGTTTTCAACCCATATTAATGATACATATTCGGGGGCAAAATAAAGAGTAAGAAGAAAAAAAGAGATGAGAGAACGAAATATGAAGTAAAGCTTTTAAAAAGCAAGTGAATCATTATATTCCACTACATGAGAGCTAAATGTGTAAGGTTCTCTTGTTAAATTTTAAAAAAAAAGAAATTGTTAATTTCTCAGGTGATTTATAGAATGTTTAAGAGAAATTTAATTTTTGCATCGGTGGGATTTTTCCTACTCGCTCTTTTAATAGTTCCTTCAATAACAAATACTCCTTTTTCTTTATCTGGAGTTACTAAAAAGGCTAGTTCAGTCAATCTTACCGCTGCTGAATTTGTTATCACAACTAACGGCGCTGATATTATAGCAGGTACCCCTATCATTCTCAAAGCAGCTGATTTACCTCTTCCCTATTCAAAACTTCAAACTGCAATTGTATACGATGGAACTTCTCCCTTAACCACCCAAAACGATGATCTTGATGGTGATGGTATAGTCGATGAAATAGTTTTCCAACTAGCTTCAACCCTTTCAGATCCAAGTTCAAAAACCTTCACAGTTAAGGTAATGGATGAAGGCATAACTAACGGTCAAGCTGTAACCACCGCAATCACGATGGAACGAGGATTGTATAATGAAACATACGCAGATTGGTTACCAGCCAAACATACAGCCA
>JBHLKP010000106.1:1783-12801 GCA_048886525.1 Candidatus Hodarchaeota archaeon
TAGCCGATTGCTTGTTCCATTTAGCGCATCAGAGGTAACAGGCACTGTAGGAGAGTTGATCGATAGTCTAGATGCAATGTGGACTATCCCATATATAATGAAATTTACATCTTATATGGACGAAATTCCACCAGCTAGAGGCTTTGGAACTGATCCACGTGCGATCATATATGATGTCGCAGAATTTACTATAACTGCTACTGATGATATGGACGCAGGATTGCCTATCATTCTCGAAACTGGCTCATTACCATTACTTTCTTCAAGGCTTCAAACTGCAATTGTATACGATGGAACTTCTCCCTTGACTACCCAAAACGATGATCTTGATGGTGATGGTATCGTAGACGAAATAGTATTCCAACTAGAAGCTGACTTACTTTCTACAAACTCTAAAACATTTAAGATCTATGCATCTAGTCAAGGAATAACTAATGGTCAAGCTGCAACCACCGCAATCACGATGGAACGAGGATTGTATAATGAAACATACGCAGATTGGTTACCAGCCAAACATACAGCCACATTTTCAAATGCAACCATTAGTCTAGCTTCAGCTGTAAATAACACGGGTGAAGTAATCTGGGTTGAAACGGATTGGGCTATCCTCTGCCTATATGTAGGTGGAGGTTGGCGTCAGAGTGCATGGAAACATATTATTGTCAAGGAAGGGGCAAATACCTGGGATCTCGTGGCAAGTGATTTCGATGCGATTAACGACTGGCGCTGGGAATGGTCCAAGTTCATGTATGAAGCTGATTACGGATGGCATCAGGGTGATGCTCCTGATGATGTAACCATTGCTAAAGTAGGGCAAGTCCGTGCAGTAATTCAAACTGAATCATACACAGGTTATAACGGACCTATTGGAACACTGGACGAATTGAAAGCTCTTAAGACCTATACCCTTTATGACGGCTTCCAAGGTATTGCTCAAAACCTCCGATTGACTGGAGCAGATGCACAGGCAGCATCCGAGAGTATGACCACCTTATATGGCCAAGAACTTGATTTCAACACGAAATGGGTCGACTTCCCATATGACGATGCTCTTGACCCCACTGGAGTTTTGACTCTGTCTCAAGTCTACAGTCCTGATAATGCCTACACAGCCGCAAACACCTCTCGACTACAACCCATAGGCGATCTCCAAAAATTCAATATGAGTAAAGTAGTCAGCTCCTACTTTGGGTTGTATAATACCTCAGAATATGGCTATATGGTTAACTGGGGTCATGCAGACTTTAAGGGTAATGTTGTGATCGACTGGTCTAAAGATGAGGTTGATGTGAAATACATCTTTGAACAATTCCCATTAAGCGGCATTAGCCGATTGCTTGTTCCATTTAGCGCATCAGAGGTAACAGGCACTGTAGGAGAGTTGATCGATAGTCTAGATGCAAAGTGGACTGCCGAATATGAATTTGAATTCACCTCATACCTTCGATCTCCATGGGTCAGTACGACAACCGAAACCGAAACCGTAACAGAGACAGAAACAGAAACAGAAACAGAAACAGAGACAGAAATCGAAACTGTTATATCAACAGTTGAAGTTATATCAACATTCGTCACTACTGTTACTGAACGAGCTTCTGGATTTGAACTCTTACCGATGCTTCTCTTTTCAATTGTAGCAGGTACCTTTTATATCTTCAGAAGACGTCGCAAATAACGACGTCTCCCTTTCTCTTTTTTTCTATTTTCTATTATTAATTCATTAATTCCCTTCATCTAGCAATCGTATCCAAGTTTTTCGTTCCTTTTTCTCTTCAATAATCATATTTTGGATTTTCAGCTCTTCTAAGGCTTTGAAAAAATAAAGATTTGCCAGCTTAGTAATTTGTTTTAAGTGTAGTATTGTCATGGAATGATTATTTTCAAAAAGAGTCTGGATGATAAGTTTTTGATTATGTAAGTTCGTTTGTGGATTTATACCCAAAGATACTCGCCATTTATAAATCTATTAAATTAATCTTTAACACCTATAATGCTTGAAGAAGCTTCTTTTTATCGACACTAGCAACCCCAATTACTTTATCTGCTCCACCATAGTAGACAAAATATGTTTCATCTTTTTCGATGACACCACATGTGAAGCAAACATTAGGCACATCTCCAACTTTCTCATAATCCTCTTCGGGAGTGAGTATAGGGTCATCTAGTACGCTAGTGATCTTACTAGGTTCTTCTAAATCAAGCATCATGACTCCTAAGGAATAATGTAAATCCTTATCAACACCATGATAGAATTCAAGCCATCCTTTTTCTGTTTTAATTGGTGGTGCACCAGCACCAACTTTGAAATCTTGCCAAGTGTTCTCAATTGGGCTAAACAATTTCTTATGATTAGTCCAATTTTTCATATCATCAGAATAAGCAATCCACATATGTGGATCAGGCGCTCTGTGGATTATTGCATAATGATTTTTAATTTTCTCTGGAAATAGAACACCATCTTTATCACGATGTTCGTTGATTATGGTACCATGTCTTTTAAAGGTTTTAAAATCTGTAGTAGAAGCAATACCAATATGGAAATCAACATCTCCTTGGGGAACAGGGGTACGAACTGCAGTATAGGTAATGTAATATTTCCCCTCTAAATAAGTAATTCGGGGATCTTCTACCCCATATTTTTCAAATTCTTCTTCAGGTTTCATAATTGGATTATCAAAAGTTTTGAAATGATATCCATCTTTACTTGTAGCTAATCCTAATGTTGAAATGTACGTTTCATAATTTCCTATTGCTCTATAAAGTAGAAGAACTTCTTCATTAAATATTGTGGCAGCGCAATTAAAAACACCACCTTTTTCCCATTCATGGTCGGGATTTGGACTTATTATCGGATTCTTTTTATAACGTTCAAGTTGTACCATTATAATCATCCTACTTCTAAATGTAGATTTGTTATTATCATTTTTGTTTGAAAGCCAAATATATTACTGTTATTAAAGCAATGATCGAAAAACCAAAAAAAGCTAGAATAATAAAACTTTCTCCTAAATTCGGGTTATCTGATGGAATTGATTGGGATGTGCCAGTTGGATTTGGAGTTGTGGAAAGACTAGTAACTGATGGATCTGTTAAAGTAATGTAAGCTGAACCAAGAGCTGGTAAAGTGATATTGAATGAATTTTCTGGTTGTACATTCTGTAAAAGTAATGTATGATTGGAATATAAATTATAAGCTTCAGTTAAATGCTTCAAAGTGAATGTTAAGGTCTTTTGTTCATTATAAGGATTAAAAATTATATATACTCTGTCATTACGAGCGGTAGGGAAATTCTTATCGAAGATGTTCAAATTCACTATTAAGGATTTATTATCAGCAGCCTCTCCCAGAGCCTCGAACATTAGATAATTCCAGAGTACTTCCCCAGCACCATAGATTTCTTTACCATTATAACCAGCCTTATAAGGATCAGGATCATAAGTTCCTCTAGAAGCATGGTAATCTATATCCTCATAGGGAATATATTGAAGAGTGGTAGGACCATAAAAACGTTCATACTGATCTGGGATGTTGGGGGAAAAAAAGTAAAAATTCTTGATTCTATTCAAATTTAGAATTTTTAATGGTTCAACTGCTCTAAATTCAGGGTAATCGTAAATATTTTTTAGATACTCCATCCAAAACATTATAGCTTCAATATTTTCTTTAAAAGCAGGTGCATTTATTCCTCCAGTTCCTAATTCTCTAGGATTAGAATATGGGGAATGCATACCATCTCTCCATGATGCTGGTAACCATAAGCTCGCACTTGGATTAAAACCAAAAGACCAGTCAATAGTTCCATCGTTGTAATAGAGGGTTTGTACCTGTGCATAGAATAAATCTAATGCTAGTTGAGCAAAATTATTTGATGAGCCAATGAGCTGCGCATATTGAATCATCTTTGCTGCAGCTGCTGCTCCAGCTGCTAATTCCTGTGGTTCATATGCAGTTTCATATGGAAGTTCAACACCTCTCAGTGCAACTAGAGCTTTCTCTGCTTCTATCAGATATGTCGTATTTTCTGTCAATTCATACGCGTTGATCAAACTATAAGCTAACAACCCCGCTGTACAATAATTCACTGTATTATAACCTTCAGAGGCAGTTTTTGACGCAGCTTGTACAAATTGCGGAAATAGAAAATCGAAATTATCAGCCATCTTTAATCCACTTTCAAGCGAATTCGTATAGGGGAGTTGTAAAGATGAAATATTAGAAATTAAATATAGATGCCCAAATTTTAGCACAGAATTCTCCATATAATACCAACTATCGTGTTTGTAGTCAGTATGTCCTGTAAAAGGATTGTTCAATGTCTGTTTTAATGTGGTGGCATAGTAACTAGGTAATTCCTGAATAAACTCATCAACCATTGTTTCTCTAGTGTTATTAGGATGGAGTTGCAAGTATCTGTACATTGGCCATATGACATCAATCCCAGCCATAAGCTCTGTTGATTCTCGTGTCCAATCTTCTCCTCCCCATCCGTCAGCTCCTTTAACATAGGGCCTGAATCCTTTATCTACACTAGCTTCACTTATCCAACAATCATCTTCTAGCAATAGATTTTCAAAACATTTTTCTGCATAATCTGTCCATGAAGTAGTATTCTCAGGAAATTCATCCGAAGCAGGTAACATAGAGATTGCTATTTTCCGGTTATTTATCATGCTATTCCATGTTAAATCGACAACCGGACTCATTAGTCCAATAATTTTGCCATTAACAAAAGGAATAACTGAAATGAATAGTATGAGTGATATTATTATTGGTATACAAAGTTTAAAGTCAAATTTTTTTACAGTTTTTATCATTAGGAAACTGTCTCCGATATTTTTCTATTTTATTTGTGAATTACTTTTTTTTATCAATATTATTACTGATATAAGGCAGGTGTGAATACTAAAATCCAAAATCAAATACTATAGGTTGTAAAGCTTTAGAAAATATGATACAGAAAGTTAGCTGTTTGACTGACTCAATATCACGTTCTACTTGTTAGTCTATTCCGGAAATAAGATGAGATTTGGAGTTAGCGCTCAAAACAAGAAAAAATTCATTTAATCAAATTTTGAATAATTTAATATCTAAATTCCCTAAATCTAACAGAAGTTTTCCTATAAGCATAATAAGGGAAAAACAATCTTTTTAACAACCACCGACATATTAACAAAACTAAATATCTTAACACAATTTGTGGAATAAGATTATTTCTTAAATATTGAGGCGAATTTATGTTTGAACGAAAGAAACTAGAGGATTGGTACTTTCTTATATCCGTTATTTCAGACAGAAGGAATATAATAACTCAAATTAGAAATAAAAATTCGCTTAATTCATTGCCATTCCCATTGAGTCCATTTAAAGCACCTGGAACTCTACAGTCCAATATAGCTGATGATTTAAAATTAAATCCTTATTACGAAGAAAATACGCGAAAATTGGACTCTTACGAAGATAAAATGTTAATTCTTTTCTCAGAATTTGTTTTGAATGAATTGGATGGTAATTATCAAATTGTATTTGAACTAATTGATACTATTTCGGAAATATACGTGAATGGAAATTCGATTGGGAAAACTGAAAACTATTTCATACAACATACAGTAAAAATCTCTCCAATTCATCTTTCAAGAGGTAAAAATTTACTTACTGTTCTATTGTCTCCAGCTATGTCACAATTTGATAAGAAAGCAAATTTACCTGAAATTCGTGACCGAATTTTTGTCAGAAAACCTGCATATAACTATGGATGGGATTTTGCACCAAGAATTGTCTTAATTGGAATAGGATCAGCATATATTGAGTCGAGTCGAGCTCTTAATCTTAAAGATGTCTATATTGTAACTGAATCATTCAATCCCGATGAAGCATTGATTAAAGTTGAATGGAAGACAGTGAATTCTTATGCCTATAATTTTTCCTTTCAGATAAAAATATTTGATGAAAATCAAGATGAAGTCTATAATAAGTATTTTTCACAATTTTTAGAAGTTGGGGAACATATTCAGAGAAAGAGCATTGAAATTCAGAACCCGCAACTATGGTGGCCAAACGGTTATGGTAAACAAGCATTGTATAGACTAGAGATAAAAGAAAATTCTTCAGGAAGTACTATATATTCCTCATTTGGGATAAGAAAAGTAGATCTTGTACTCAACGAGAATGAAAATGATAATCGATTCATTTTCAAAGTAAACCATGTAAAAATTTGGGCAAAAGGAGCTAACTGGGTCCCAACTGATGCATTAACTAATTTTTCTACTAAGGAGAAATATAATGAACTACTAATGTTAGCTAAGAAGGCAAATTTCAATATGGTTAGAGTTTGGGGCGGAGGAGTTGTAGAAAAAGAAATTTTTTATGAATTCTGTGATAAATTCGGTATTTTGATTTGGCATGACTTTCAGTTTGCTTGTAGTATCTATCCTGAAGATAAGAAGTACCTAGCGAAAGTTGAGACTGAAATTTCGGGAATACTTACAAGATTAAGAAACCATCCCTCTATAATATTATGGTGCGGTAACAATGAAAATGAATGGATCTATTTCCAGCATTATGTAGAGGATTATCGTAAAGAAAAGAAACACGGTGAGAAACTGCATCAGTTAAAAAAACGATTATGTCAGGAGCTTGATCCTTCAAGACCCTTCTGGAGGTCTAGCCCCTGGAGTCCTACATCAGAAAAATCTTATTTCTTTGATCCTAATTCTCAGGAAGAAGGAAACTGCCATGATTGGTTTGTATGGCATGGTGTAAACCAACCCAGCAGTAAACCTCCTGAATATGAATATTATGCTTCAAATCATGCCCGATTCATCACTGAATTTGGAATTCAGAGTTTTCCAGTAAAATCAACTCTAGATAAGATATTCAGCAAAACAACTCAAAAATCTCCGAATGACACCTGGGAATTTCATAACTGCAATTTAGATAAAATTAAGGTGAATTTAAGAAAATTTGGCGAACCACAAAATATAAACGAATGGATCCTCTATTCACAAGCTGCACAGGCTTTTGGTATGAAGTTTGCCATTGAAATCTGGCGCTCAAGGAAATTCAAAACATCTGGTGCCTTAATTTGGCAATTTAATGAGCCATGGCCAACGATTTGTTGGTCACTAATTGATTACTATAATATTCCAAAAATGGCTTACTATTTTGTGAAAAAGGCATATGAACCAGTGATTGCTGTTTATGAATTTGCTTCAAATGAAATTACAATTATTAATGAATTAACAGAAATTGAAACAGATTTAACAATCAAAATATATTCCATAAAAGGATCTTGTGAACTTAAGGAACAAAAAAAGGTTAAGGTATCAGGAAATAGTAAAGCAACTGTTAAAGTTAAGAGAAAAGTGAAGGAAGATGAATTTCTATGGATTCATCTAGAATATAGAGGAAGTTATTACGATAATCTATTTCTTGGAGCTAATCCTGGAAAATTTAAATTTCCTAATCCTAACATTCTCGTAGAACTCGAGGAAAATGATCAAATACTTACATTATACTCAAAAGAACTTGCTTTTGTAATACAGCTACCTATAGAGCTGGAACCAAGCGATAATTATTTTCATCTGTTTCCTTCACATCCTCAACGTATCAGTTTAAATAAATTGCCTCAATCCAAATCTATTGAAATTAGAATATGGAATTATGGAATTAAAACATTTCCAATAAAAACGAAATAGTGAAGCTGAATATCTAACTTTGAGGTTTATTAATAGGAGAAATAGATGAATTCGTTGATCTAAAATAATTGACTATGTTAGAAAATCTCTGAGAGAAATTCTATTATTCTAAGAGTATATCAGGAAAAGCAACAATCCGACACATGGAAGACTCAAGTTCGATTCCACGAAGAGGAAAACATCCAATCCAAATACGCTTATTCTTTAATAATGGATCATCTGGAATCCAGAGGTTTTCTGCATGAATCAAACCTTTGGGAAAGAGCTCCAAGTGCATTATCTGATAAAATTTCTGTGGTGGAAACATCTCATCCCACGAACTTGCGCCATATTTTTCAATTAGCTTTTTTTCGGCTTCTAAGAATAATTTTGGATGCCAATCTCTGATAATCGTATTCATAGGGTGATCAGCAGAACCACAATCCACTCCTATCCATTTTAATTCTAAATCTAGGGCCCATTTAGGAAACTCTGAATTTGGTCCAGGATGTTTTACAAAATATCGTACTTCATCTGATCCTGGTTGATCCCAAGCATATCTCTGATAACCCGTTTTGATTAAAAGGATATCTCCCTTACGTATATCGGCATGTTCTATGAGCATCTCTGGTGAATATAAATCGTAATCAGTCATAATATCCGAAAGGTCTACTACGACACCTGGTCCACATAGTTCTTCAAGGGACATTTCTCCAATAGAGCGACCTGCTGCAAAAAAGTGAATTTCTCCATCTAAGTGGGTTCCGACATGATTACTTGTCTTTATGATTTGGCCGTTCGCACCTTGTCCCATATGAGCACCAGCTATTCGTTTAAAATATTGTATTTGTAATGGCATATAACTAGGCCATGGAGGAGTATGCACACTCAATTTTTGAGTTAGATCAATCATTCTAAATGTCATTTTTACCACTAATTCTATGATCTTTATACTAATAAGCCAAATATGTTTAACTATCATAAATATTTTAGCGTTAAATTCGTAGTTAATAGTGAAAGCTGGAAGATAAAATATGGTCAATAAGGTATTAGTTATAGGAGAAAAACCTTCTCAGATTAAAAAAATATCAAAGACACTGTTAAAAGAACAAACTGGTGTAGAAAAAGTAGCTGATAGACTTTATCTGCGAAAAGGTATATTCAAGGGAAAAGAATTAACATTTTTACCATTAATTGGCCATATTACATCAATTGATACATTAAAGGAATTTGGATGGGGAAAATGTGAGCCAATAGAGCTTGTTAGAAACCCAAATGCATTATTTATTAAGGAAAATCCAATATTTAAGCGTATAATCACACAGCAGGCAAAATTTGCCGATGAACTATGGTTGGCAACCGATCCTGACTCAGAGGGAGACAATATTGCATTTGAAGCTTATAATATAGCAATACGAGTAAATCCATCTTTAGTAAATAAGACAAAAAGAATTTGGAATTCATCACTAACCAATTCCGAAATTTACCGCGCATTTGAGAATTTAATCTCTTGGGAGCTGTATCTTGCATTAGCAGTCCAAGGAAGAAGACAAGTAGATGCTTGGGTAGGTTTTGCAGGAACACGAGAAATAACAGGCGCAGCACGTCAGATACAAATAATAAAAGGAAAGAATATCCTTTCAGTAGGTCGAGTTCAATTACCCACTCTTAAACTAATCGTAGATAGGGATCGAGAGCGATCTAAATTTAATAGTAAGCTTAAATACAATATTTTGGCTGATATCCTCGATGACAAAAGAACACAAGTAGTAGTGACTGTTAAACATGAAAAATCACCATTTGATGACAAAAAGAACGTCAATTTAATATTAAATAAAATTCTGAATAGCCATATTGGACGAGTCATTGAATTTAATCTTCGAACTACTAATATCCCTCCTCCACGACCAATGAATACAACTGATGCTTTATCACTGTTATCTAATGAACTAAAAATTAAAGCAGATCATGCGATGACATTATTATCTACGCTCTATGAAAATGGCTTTATTTCTTATCCACGAACAGATAATCGCTGTTTTAAGGATCATTTTCCACATAATTCAATCTTATTAAAACTTACCAATTACCCCGAATATGTACACCTAATTAAACAGGTAAAAGATACATCTCAAGTACGTACCAATGGGCGAAAAAAAGGTCCAGAAGATCATGATCCCATTCACCCGACTGGTGAAATTCCAACTGAATCTAAGACTATCAAGAAACTTCACATTAAAGCATGGAATTATATTTCGCACTATTATATTGGAATGTTTCTCCCAGATTTGAAACAATCTCGTGGATTCGTTCGAGTTCAGATTAAGGAGGAGTTTTTTAGTCAAAAATACCAAGAAACAATTGATGAAGGATGGACTAAGGCTATCTATTGGAGAAAACCCAATGAGACTCAAAAATTCTCCTTTAAGGTAGATCAACTTGTTCAGGTGGAAAATATTCGACAAGAATCTTTTAAAACGAAACCTCCTCCAAATTGGTCTGATTCAAAACTTATTAAACGATTAGAAAATTATAAAATTGGTACCAAGTCATCTCGTCCAGAAATTATAAAAAAATTAACTTTACGTAACTACATTGAACGTAAAAAAATATCATATATTGCTACTCCATTAGGCCATTCTATCATCCAAGTTTTTGAAAATATTTGGCCAGAAGTCGTCACACCTATCTTTACTCGCATGGTTGAGCAACAAATGGATGAAGTTGCTACTAGGAAAGTTAAATACGAAGACATGTTAGAACTGCTAAGAAATCATTATATTCAGCTACATAAGAAATTGTTAATCAAACTTCCTGATTTACAAAATATCCTTAAGAATACTACTAAGCAAATACTAGAAAAAAATGAATCTAACAGATCTAGCCAAATAATGAAAAAATCAGATGAAGAGTTGATTTCCTGTCCATTATGTAACGAGGGGTTGTTAATAGAAAGGTTTAATGCCAAAACGCAACAACGTTTCTTTGGGTGTTCCCGATTTCCAACGTGCCGATGGACTAGTCCTAGCAAGAGAACGAAAAATGGTACATCTGTTCCTTCTATTACTAGTAAAAATAAGATCGGCAATTGTACATCCTGTGAAGGAATATTATTCTTGAAGAGGGTAAAAAACTTTCGTCTTGTCGGATGTTCGAATTACCCAAATTGTAAATTAGCATATTTCCTTCCAAAAAAGGGAAGATTAACGGTTTTGAAACAAGAATGTCCTTCATGTAACCATAAACTAATTTCACACATTATTAGTAAAACAGGACAAAAAAAACCAAAAAAAGAAGTCTATTGTATAATTTGTCAAAAAAAATAATTTGTAATATGATATAAT